>JAOUJD010000168.1 GCA_029883565.1 Burkholderiaceae bacterium | reverse complement strand
CGCAATGTAGAACGGATCGGTGAAGAACTTGACGTAGTTCTCGATCGTGAAGGCGTCGACCATCACCTTGGCCGGCGTGAACTGATTCAGGCTGTAGCGGAAAAGAATGACGATCGGCAGCACGATGCCGATCGTCACGAAGATGGAGGCGGGCGCGATCATCGTGGCGGCCGTCCACCGGGGCGCACCCGCGCTCATGGTCGGCTCGGCCACCGCAGCCATGATCGATCTCCCCCGCCCCGCCCGCCGGGCTCAGCCCTTGAAGGTCTTGTCCCACCACTCCTTCAGGGCGGCATCATTCTTCGCCAGGTAGCTGTAGTCCAGGTCGACCAGGCGCTTGCGCTCCTCCGCGTTGAAGCCGACGCGCTTTTCCGTTGCCGGCGGAATCTTCGCGTTGGTAACGGTCGGGTTGTAGCCCATGTCCTCGGCGAACGCTTCCTGCGCGGATGGCTGGAGCATCTCGTTCAGCCAGACGTGCGCGCCGTCCTTGTTGGGCGCGTTCTTGGGAATCACGAACCCGGAAATGTACAGAGGGACGCCTTCCTTCGGCGCGACGGTTTCCACCTTCGCCCCCGCCTTCTGCCACTGCACGGCCCGCGCCTTCCACATGATGCAGATCCCGACTTCCTCGTTCTGCAGCGCCTGGGCCATCGCCTCGTTGGTCGGCAGGATCCTGGCGCCGGCCTTGCGGCAGGCCAGCAGCCGCTCCTTGCCGGGATCGTAGTTGGTCATCGAGCCGCCCGAGGCGAGAGCCGCCGCCATCATCGTGAACTGGTACTGGATGTCGATGATGCCGAGCTTGTTGCCGTGCTTCGGATCGAGCGCGTCGGCAAAACTCGTCGGCGGCGTGCTGATGAGCTTCGGATTGTAGAGAATGACCTTGCCCGAATAGATATGCCCCACGCCGTATGGATATTTCATCTGCGACAGCAGGTACTGCGCGTTCGGGATTTTCGAGTAGTCGATCGGCAGGCAGAGGCCGGCTTCGTTCATCTCGAACATCTGCGCGGCGGACAGCCCCTGCAGATCGCTGGTGCCCCGCGGCAGCCGCGCCTCGGCGCGCATCTTGGCGCGACGCTCCGGGTCACCGCCGATGTCGTGCACGACCTCGTACTTCTTCGGCACCATCAGCGGCGTGTCGATGTTCTTCGACAGCAGCTTCGAGTAGTCGCCGCCCCAGGTGCCGAGCACCACGCGCCCCCCCGACTGTGCCCATGCGGGCGCAAGACCGCCCAGCGCGGAGACGCCCGCCAGCGCGCCCGTGGCTTTGATCAACCGGCGCCGCGTGATGCCTGAGTCATGCTTTTCCATACGGATTTTCCCCTCGTTCTCCAGATGGCGTCTCGAATCAACCCGTGCCGCCGCCATCGTCGGCAAGCACGAGGCTGGCCTGGGCCGGCCAGTGCAGATGAATCCGATCCCCGACCGCGTAGGCGGGATCGGCAAAGCTGTTCGGCGCCTGCACCATCAACCGGTCCTGGGGCGTCAAGCGCACATAGTATTCCAGGATGCCGCCGAGATAGGACGCGAACTCGACGGTGCCGGGGAAACAGTTTCCGCTCGTGGCGACCGGGGTCGCGGAGAGCGACAGGCGCTCGGGTCGCAGCGCCAGCGTCCGGCCGTCGGCGGCCGCGTGGTCGTGGCAGCGGATGGCGAGACCGCTCTCGCTACGGAACAGGCCCGGCGCCTCCAGGCGGCCGCGCAGGAAATTGGTGCGGCCGACGAATCCGGCGACGAAGGTGTTGGCCGGGTTCTCGTACAGGTCGCGCTGCGAGCCGACCTGCTGCACCCGGCCGTTGGACATGACGACCAGCCGGTCGGCCATCGTCAGCGCCTCTTCCTGATCGTGCGTGACCATGACCGTCGTCAGCCCCAGCTTGCGCTGCAGCTCACGGATCTCGACGCGCACCTCCTGCCGCAGCTTGGCATCGAGATTGGACAGCGGCTCGTCGAGGAGCAGGATGTCGGGTTCGATCACCAGCGCCCGTGCCAGCGCCACGCGCTGCTGCTGACCACCCGACAATTCCCGCGGCAGCCGGTCGGCGAGGCCCTCGAGCCGCACGAGGCGCAGCACCTCGCTCAGCCTGGCGGCGATCTCCGGCGGCGCGACCTTGCGCATCCTGAGGCCGAACGCCACGTTGTCGGCCACGGTCAGATGCGGGAACAGCGCGTAGCTCTGGAACACCAGGCCGGTATTGCGCTTCCAGGGCGGCTGCCGGGTGATGTCCTGCCCGCCGAGGCGGATCTCGCCCGCGGTCGGCGCGATGAATCCCGCGATCATCCGCAACGTCGTCGTCTTGCCGCAGCCCGACGGCCCCAGCAGCACCACCAGCTCGCCCTGCCCGATGTCGAGATCGACGCCGGCGACCGCGCGGAAATCTCCGTAGGTCTTGGTGAGACCGGCGAGCTGCAGGCGCGCCATGGGATCAGAGAACCCGAGTCAGCTTGACGTAACGGTCCGTGACCAGCATGCCCGCGCCGATCAGCAGTATCTGCAGCAGCGACACCGCGGCGATGGTCGGGTCGATGCGCCACTGCAGGTACTGCAGGATGGCGATGGGCAGCGTCGTCTGTCCCGGGGCAACCAGGAACAGCGTCATTTCCAGATTGCCGAACGAGATGATGAAGCCGAACAGCGCGGCCGCCACGATGCCCGGCTTGATCACGGGCAGCGTCACCTTGAAGAACGCCTGCAGCGGCGTCGCGCCCAGGTTCAGCGCCGCCTCCTCGACCGAGCGGTCGAACCCGCTGAGACTGGCGGTCAGCAGGCGCACGGTCCAGGGAATCGTGATCATGATGTGCGCGAAGACGAGTCCCGCGCGCGAGCCCAGGAGCGGCAGCTCGGTCGCGATCTCGACCTCGATCTGGAACACGTAGATCGCCGTGCCGGCAACCACGCCCGGAACCACCAGCGGCAGCACCAGCAACGTGTTCAGCATCTCGCGCCCGGGGAACCGGCGGCGCGCGAGCACGAGGCTCGCGGGCACGCCGAGGACCAGCCCCCCGATCATCGCCGCGACGCCGACCTGCAGGCTGGTGACGAAGCCGCTGACGAAATTGTTCTGGTCGAAGATGTGGGCGAACCAGCGCAGCGTGTAACCCTGCGGCGGAAACGTCACGATCTCGTTCGAGAAGAAGCTGAGCCAGCAGACGAACAGGATGGGCGTGAGGATGACGGCGTAGCCGAGTCCCGCGGCGGCGAGCAGGGCAGCGCGGCCGACGAGGCGGGGATCGACGTAGGGCGCGGGGCCTCCCGCGGCGGCCGCCGGGGCCGGCAGCACACCCTGCGCCATCAGCGCCCGCTCGGCCGCCCGAAGGGCGCTGTGCGCCCCCCCCGGGGGCGGCGAGCGCAGCGAGCGTGGGGGTTCATTAAGCCGCCAGGCGATTCTTGTGGAAGCGGCCCGCCTTCATGATGACGGACAGGTTCTCGCCCTGGCCGGTCAGCAGCTCGAGCTTCTTGATCGGGTCGCCGTCGACCACCAGGATGTCGGCGAACGCGCCCGGGGCCACGACGCCGAGCTTGCCCGGCATGCGCACGATCTCCGCGCCCACCAGCGTGGCCTGCCGGATGATCTCGATCGGCGACAGCACCTCGCGGCGCAGCAGGAACTCTCGGCTCTGGTCCACCTGCAACGCGCCGAGGAGGTCGCTGCCGTATCCCACCTTGATGCCCGCCCGCTTGCAGATCTCGAGCGACTTCAGGCCGCCGTCGATCACCATGTCGTTCTTCGCCAGCATTTCGGGCGACATGCCGAACTCCTTGGCGCGTTCCTTCATCGCGTAATAGGCGACGAGGTTCGCGACGAGGTAGGCGCCCTTGCTCTTCATCAGCTTCGCCGATTTTTCGTCGATGAGATTGCCGTGCTCGATCGTGCGCACCCCCTGGCTGACGGCGCGGGTGATGGCGTCCGGCGTGTACGCATGGGCCTGGGTGTACCGGCCGAAGGCCTCGGCCTCCTCGACCGCCGCGGCGATCTCCGCCAGCGAGAACTGCCGGCTGTCGAGCGGATCGTAGGGGCTGGCGACACCGCCCGACACCATGATCTTGATCTGGTCGACACCCTGGCGCAGCTGCTCGCGCACCGCCGCGCGCACCGCGTCGGCGCCATCGACGACTTCCAGGCAGAAGCTCATCGCGTTGCAGCACTTGCAGGCGCCCGAATGGACGTCGGTGCGCCGGCGCGCGTCGGAGTGACCTCCGGTCGGACCCAGGGCGCGACCGGCGATGAACATGCGCGGTCCCGGCAGATGACCCTGCGCCACGCCGTCGCGCACGCCCCAGTCGGCGCCGCCGGTATCGCGCACCGTCGTGAAGCCGCGGTCGATCATCCCGCGCATCAGCGCCGCGGCACGGACCGTCATCATCGTCAGCGGGATGGCCTCGAGGTAGCGGATGTTCACTTCCGACAGCATCACGTGAACGTGGCAATCGATCAGACCGGGCATCAAAGTGCGGCCCTTGCAGTCGATCACGTCCGCATCCGTGGTCTTGATCGCCTTCGCGGAGACTTCCCGGATGGTCTCGCCCTCGACGAGCACCGATACGCCGCCTTCCAGCGCATCCGCGTGCGGATCGAGCAGCTTGGCGTTCTTGAAGAGGATCTGTGCCATCGAAAGCGTCTCCCGTGGCGAAGCAATGCGCGGTGCTGCGAGTTCCGCGGATCATGCCATGGCGGTGTCGGCCACGCAACGCCGGCCACCGTTCGAGTCGGGGCAGCGCAGAACGGCCGAGGCGGGGACCGGGAGCATCGCGCCTTGAGTGCGGATGCGCACATATGGGTGTATGCTTGTCGTTCGGCCTCCGGCTGGAGTAAGGCCTTTTGCCTCGATTGCATCGAGGTTTCCCAAACATCGACGAAGGTCCTCGGCAACCCGGGGAACCCTCGCAGAGGAGAGGACTATGGACGCATTTCGAACCCAAAGCCGTCGCACGTCGCTGCCGTTGCCCGCGGGCAATGGCGTTCGCATGGCGCAGTTGATTCGTCGTGCCGCGGCGCTGGCGGCGATGCTGATAGTGGCGACGGTTGCACCGCCGTCGTACGCGGCAAAGACGGTTCTGAACATGGGGATGGCGGCGATCGATGCGGGCCGGCTCGATCCGCATCTGTCGGCGACGACGCCGGACAAGGTGTTGTTCGGCATGATGTTCAACGGCCTGGTGCGGATGAAGCCGGGCACGATCAATCCCGATCCCGCGCTGATGGAAGGCGACCTCGCCGAGAGCTGGAAATCCTCGCCCGACGGCAAGCAGTGGACGTTCAGCCTGCGCAAGGGCGTGCAGTGCCATCACGGCTACGGCGAGTTCACCTCCGATGACGTCCTCTATTCGCTGGCCCGCGCGGCCGATCCCAAGCGTTCCTCGTTCTCGAGCGACTTCAAGGATTTCGACAAGGTCGAGGCCATCGACAAGTACACGGTGAGGATCACCCTCAAGAACCAGGTGCCGAGCCTTCTCGGTCTGCTCATCAACTACCAGGGCGGCAACATGGTGTGCAAGAAGGCGGGCGAAGAGATGGGCGAGAAATTCACCCAGAAACCCGTCGGCACCGGCCCCTTCATGTTCGACGAGTACAAGTCGAAGGAATCGGTGACGCTCGCCGCCAACGCGAAATATTTCCGCGGCAAGCCGAAGCTCGACAAGATCGTCTACCGCTACATCCTCTCGGACGCGAGCCGTGATCTCGCCTTCACTTCGGGCGAGATCGACCTCACCTACGGCAAGCAGGACCAGACCTGGGTCGAACGGATGAAGAAGGAAAAGGACGTGACCGTCGACGTCTTCGATCCGGCCGAGTTGTCGGTGCTCTATCTCAATGTCACCAAGGCGCCCCTCGACGACCTGCGTGTGCGGCAGGCGATTGCCTACGCGATCGACCGCAACCAGATCGTCCAGTTCAAGGGCAAGGACTTTGCCCGCGCCGCCCAGTCGATCGTTCCGTCCGGCTATCTCGGCCAGAGCGCCGACGTGCCGCTGCTGCCCTACGATCCCGAGAAGGCGAAGGCTCTGCTCAAGGAAGCCGGCCATCCGAACGGACTCACCATCCACGTCATCCACACCAACCTGCCGGGCATGCTGTCGATGATGGAAGTGACCCAGGCGCAGCTGCGCAAGGTCGGCATCATCCTCGACATGGAAGTGGTCGAGCACGCCACGTTCCACGCCAATATCCGCAAGGACATGAGCCCGATCGTCCACTACAGCGCCGCGCGCTTCCCGATCGCCGACACCTATCTGACGCAGTTCTACCTCGGGCGCAGCATCGTCGGCACGCCGACCGCGGTCACGAATTTCTCGCACTGTACCGACGCCGACGCCGAGATCGACGCCGCGCGCGTCGAGCCCGATTCCGCCAAGCAGAAGGCGCTCTGGAAGACCGCGCAGCAGAAGCTGATGGCCAAGGTCTGCGGGATCCCGGTCTACGAGCAGCCGCAGATCTGGGCCCGGCGCGCCACGCTCGATTACGGCTTCCCGCTCAAGGGGTCGCTGAGCCTGGGCC
>JAOUJD010000167.1 GCA_029883565.1 Burkholderiaceae bacterium | reverse complement strand
CGGTCCAGAAGTCGTGGTAGAGAGTAACGATGGTCTCGAGCATTGCGTCCTGGTAGCGCATGCCGCTCTCGTACAGGCTCTGCAGGCACGATGCGCACGACTCGCCGAGGCCCTCGTAGAGCCACTCCATCAGGGTCCCGCGCGAATCGCGCTGGCGCTGCACTACCAGGCGCTCCTGGCCCTCGAGGCGCGCCGCGCTGAAGCCGGTGGCGCCGCAGGTCGCCGATTCCCAGGCGTCGAGGATCTGCTGGTCGGTGCGCACCGGTGCGCCCGTGTTCGGCATGATGTCGGCCTTGACCTTCAGCCGGTTCGACTGCTCGTCGAATTCGAACGCGACACGCCGGTACGCGATCGGCCAGTCCGAGAGCGAACTGACGTTCAGCTCCAGCAGGCTGCGCTGCCCCAGCTGGTGCGCAGCCCAGAAGCCGCGGTGGGTGTGGGCCGAGACATAGACGAGCGGGTGATCGAGCTTCGACAGCACCGCCGCGATCCGGGCCTGCGAGGCGAAGCTCAGTCGGTTCCAGTTGTGGTGCCCGGCGAAGACGACGATGTCGTTGGAGCGGCGCGCTTCGTCGAGCCACGGCTCGATCGCGCTGAGCTGGTCCGAGCGGACGTGCCCGATGTCGCCCGGGCTGATGCCCCGGATCGTGTCCAGGCTGCCGACCATCGCGCTGACCTGGTTGGTGTCCAGTCCGATCATCACGACGCGGCGCGGGGCGCCCGGGGCGTGTGGCAGGCGCATCTTCTGCGCGATGAACGAGTTCGCGTACGCGCGCTCGTCGAGCAACTGCGCTTCGATTGCCTCGAGAAACGCACCCTGGCGAGGGTTCTTCCACGAGATCCGCGCGTCGCCGGTCGCAGGCGGTACGGACAGGCCGGCGATCGGGTTGTTCTGCCCCGAAACGAGCAGGTTCAGGTACGCGGCGATGAAGTCCCGTTTCGTCACGACGACGTCGCGCGGATTGGCCGACGCACCGCCTCCGGCTTCAGTCGCCCCGCGCAGGCATCCCCGTTGCCAGGCCTGGCCGGCATTGCCGGGCGCATTGGCGGCGAGCATGTGATTGAAGATCCCGAACATCAACCCGTCGTGGTTGCCGGGCAGCACCGCCGCCTCCTGCCTCGCGGAGGTGACGAAGGCGCTCATCCGGCGCAGCTCGGAGGCGCACGACATGTCGAGCACATCGCCGAGATGCACGGTCGGCTCGTCCGGATGACTGACGAGCACCCACTCGAGGATGCGTCGGCCGAACAGCGGCTGCTCGGGCGGTCGCTGGGCGACTTCGACGTACGCGTCGACCGCGCCGTCGTTATCGTGGAGCGGAAACCCCGTGGCCTCGTGTTCCTGGGTGTCGCCCAGCAGGATCACCGGCTTCGTCAGCGCGACGAAGTGGCCGGCCGGGTCCGCCGGCGGGGTGGGCGCCGTGACGAACTGGGCGCAGCCGGTCGCCGCCGCCGCGAGGGACACGACCGCGGCCGCCCTGCAGACCCGGGTGGTCGCCACGCGCCACAACGCCCCGCGGCGCTCGCCCCTCATTCGGTGCGGCGGGCAACGGTCGCGCGACCCGGCGTCACGATGAGATCGTGCAGCGGGGCCGCCAGCCGCGCGAGCCACTCACCACCATCGGGATGCTCGGCGATGCCGACCATGACGAAGCGCTTGCCATGGCTTTCGACGAGCGCGCTGTCCGCGTGGAAGTTCTTCCACGTTCCGGACTTGCGGTAGATCTCGACGCCCGGACGCGAATCCAGTCCCTTGACGAACTTGTGATGGATGCCCGGATTCGAGAGCACCTGCTTCATCAGTACATTCATGGACGGACTCAGCAGCTGGTTGGTTGCCAGCATCCAGTAGAGGCGGGCCGTCTGGAAGGCGGTGGCGCCGTGGGACAGGTTCTGCACCGGATCGCGCCGGAGCGCGGGCTCGGGGCCATATCCCTTGCCGACCCACAGTCCTCCCGCTCCCGCGCCATCGTAGAGCGCGAAGCGCGAGGACTGCAGGATCTCGGCGAGCCGATCGACGCCGACCCAGCGCAGGACGCGCGTCGCGTCCTCGTTGCTGGAGTAGCGGATCATGTTGGTCATCGCGGTGACGGTCGTCGCGTTGATCGGCAAGCGACCGGCCTCCGCTTCCGCCAGAGCTCCGACCAGGATCGCCACCTTCGGCATGCTGGCCGCGTACATCATGCGATCGCCGTTGAGCATCGCCAGGCGCGGCGCCGACGGGTCGGTCACGTCCACGAGCGCAAGCGCGAGGTGGCCCAGCCGCACTTCGTGCTCCAGCCCGGCGCTCGAAACCACGCGTTCGACCGCGCTCTGCAGCGCGGGGTCCTGCGCCGCCCGCAGGTCCTTCTGCGCAATCTCGGCCAGCGACGGGCCGCACGCGACGGCCAGGCCGATCGCAACGCAGGCTTTCAGCAACAGGAAACGCAGGATGGACATTGGGAAGGCGGCGAGGCACGCGACAGCCGTGTTCGCCAGCCTGTCGCGGGGAGCCGGAAAGGAGCCAAAAAGCTACAGAACATCGCTAGAGGCGTCAAATCAATGTCGGGACGCAGGCAGCCCGCACTTCAACAGCCACGACGCAGCAGGCGCGCTACTTCGGCCCGGCGCTCCCGGGAGCGCCGGCCAGGTCGTCGCGCAGCAGCGTGGCCCGCTTCGAAGTCACCCGTTCCGGAAGGGTCCGCCGGTCGATCCTTTGCGTGAAGTCGGGGCCCCGATACCCCTCGACGCTGATCCTGCCCTGGGAAGGGAATTCGATGACGGTGATGGCGTGCTCGGACGGCTGGCCGGTTCCGAGCAGCGGTCGCGGCGCAGCGCCCAGGCAAGCCTGGCCGACGTAACGGACGCCGTCCTTTTCGCCCGGGTAATAGGCATGGTGGTGACCGCTGAGGTGCAGATCCACGCGATGCTGCTGCAGGATCCGCTCCAATTCGTCGTCGCCGAGGAATTCGGTCTCGCGGCCTACGGAGAACGGCCACAGCGGAATGTGGCTGAACACGACGCGGTACCGGAAGCGCGGACCGTGCTGCTCGAGGAGATTCGCCAGCCACCGTTTCTCGCGGGCGGCCAGGTGTCCGACGTACGTTGCATCCAGCGAAACGAACAGGACGGGGCCGACGGCGAACGCGTAGTTGAACGGGTAGCCGCTCGCATCGACGAAGTCGAGGGCGGGTCGTCGCGGTAGCCACTGCTCGCGGTACACGGTGCGGTCGATCGCGAAGCGCGTGCCCGTCGAAGCATCGTGATTGCCCGGGGTCACGGCGAAGGGCACCCCCGCCCGGCCCAGCGGATCGGACACGGCCTCGTGAAATGCGGTCCACATGGCCTCGAGTTCCGCCCGCTTCATCGGAGGCGCAAGTCGCTGGCCAGCCACCATGTCGCCGGTGCTGATCACCAGGTCCGGCCGCACTTCCGTGATCCGCTTGACGGCGTGGCTGACGGCCGTGGAATAGCGCACCGAGCCGTAGCTTTCGTTGAGGTCCGAAATCACGACGACGCGCAGCGCGGCCGGCGCGGTCGTCCCCTGCCCGATGGCCCCAGGCGACGCGCCGAGGCCGATGACCAGGGCGCAGGTGACTAGCCAGCCTTCAAGTCCGCGCCGAGCGGTCGGGAGGGTGTTCGCCCGAACGGATTCCGCGAAGCGCCGATGACCGGACGGAGCGCGCGCGAAGCGGCGCCAGATGAGCCGTAATGTCATTGACGTTGACTCGACATCGTCGGAACACGCAGCGTGCAGGTGGGCCAGTCTACTCAGCCCGCTGCAGGTGCCGGCCGTGGCGGCAAGCGCCGCGCACGCCGGTAGCGCTATCGTTGGTGCCGTGCACGGGACGCGCCGCAATCTCGCGGAGGAACAGTGTCGAAATTGGCTTGGTGCAAGGCCGCGGCGGTGGCGGCAACGGCCGTCGTTCCGATCGCCGTCGGGGCGGCGCCGCCCGCTTTGCTCCCGAACCTGGCGGTGGCGAGCAGGAAGATCGTCTCGCCGGTCGAGTACCGCGAGGCGTCGACCTTTGCTGCCAGTGGCAGCGCGCCGGTCGACATCGCGCTGAAGGTCGCTGGCACGTTCGAGGGATCGATGCAGCACATCATCCAGGTGAACAATGCAAGCGAGGCGCCATCGGCCTCGGAGATCACGGTCATTCGCGACGGGCTGCTGGATGATTCGGTGAGAAGCGAGCGGTGGGAAATCTCCCTCGAACGACGCGTTCCCGGCATCTGGGAGATCAAGGAGGTCAGGCGCGCCTGGCGCTGCTGGCGAGGAGCAGAGCGGGAGCGCTTCGTCGCGGTCCGTTGCCCTTGACCGCGTCCAGGCCTCGCTTCGGTCACGTCGTAACGACCGGTCGAGCCCCTATTTCGACGCCGCTCGCTGCGCTGCTCGTCGCTGGGTCAGGGACGGGCAGCGCGCCTCGCCCGGCAGACCAGCCAGATCGCCAGAAGATTCACCAGTGGCGACGCAGCCCCGAACCACGGCAGCAGGGGCTCCGGGAAGGTATCGATCAGCAGGATCCACGGCAGTCCCAGCGGCACCAGAAAGACACCGGACAGCGGATCCCGCTCGGCGCCAAACAGGCCAAACGTACCGACTGCGAGGAGCCCGAGCGCCGCGACGTAGAGCAGAAGAAATGCGCTGAAGACGATCTTGCAGGGCCGACTCATGCGGTCGCTATCCTTTCCCTGAAGGCGGCACGCCCTCAGTATGCCGAGTCCGATCGGACGTTGCTGCTTGCGCATGGCTCGACCTGCGCCGTCGGCGCCGCTAAGATGGTCGAAAACAAGAAATCAGCGTTGTTGCTGGAGGGAGGCCACGGAGACGTCCTATGTCCGTAGCCTTGAATTGCCCTTGGGTCCCGCCGCCGCCGCCGTGGGCTCAACGCTTTCATTCCAACGACCTGGACGAGGTCCGGTCCTTTGTCGCGCGCCAGTCCGGTGAGCACTCCCGGGTTGCGCATCGAAGTGCTCCGCTCGACTACGAACTGCGCTGGTTGTCGGGGGCGATCGCGTCCGTGGGATGGGGCCGCGTTGCCGTGGCCAAGACCATCCGGGGCGCATTGTCGGAGCCGACGCTCCACGTAGTGGTGCCGACGGGCACCGGCTATCGCGTTGGGCGCCGCGAACACGTCGTCGGACGCGCGACGGCGATGTTCATCGCGCCCGGTTGGGAGTTCACGCGGAGCAGCCCGCCGGGCGTTTCCCTCGCGATCGGCGTGGACGGACGGATGTTGGCGGATGAAATCCGGGCGCGCTGTCCGGGCGGCCGCGGCGAATGGACATTCAGGACGAGGTCCCTTGAACTGAACGACGCTGAGCGGACGCGGATCGTATCGGCGGTGAACGAGTTCGCCCGCGCGTTGCAACCTGGGGAGAGCACGCCCGAACATGCCCGCGGCGACGCCCGCCTCGTATCGGCCATCGCAGACTTGCTGCTGCGGGAAAGGGCCGTCGTTCGGGCACAGGAAGTCACCACGGCACGCATCTCGGACCTCGAGGCATGGATCGGAGCCCACCTCGATGAACCGCTCACGATGGGTCGCCTCTGCGAAGTAGCAGGGGTCGGCGAGCGCTCCCTGCAAAAGGCGTTCGAAGCGCGTCGAGGCGTGTCGCCGATGAGACTGGTCACCGAATGGCGGCTCGCCGAGGCGCGTCGCCGGCTCCGCAGCGGCGATCCACGCGACAACGTCACCCACGTCGCGCTCGGGCTGGGCTTTCAGCACATGGGCCGCTTCGCGAAGATGTATCGGGAGGCGTTCGGAGAGGCCCCGTCGCAAAGCCGGGCTCGGCTCGCACGGTAAAGCCGGTCGGCTGCCTCTGGGGAACCCATCGGGTGCAGAACTTCGCGCGCCTGGCGCGGCTGATCACGTCAGCGGACGTTCTCGGCGCTGTGGAGCACGACCTTTTCGGCCGCGAACCGAATTGTCGCGTGACTTTTCTCGTCGCCCCAGCGGCAGCTCTTGAACCCGGCCGCCTCATCGCACGACGCAGGCGCGCCGAGTATCGACGTGACTTCCGAATACGACATGCCGGTCTTGACCTTGGCGTAGTTCTCGGGAGTGAGCTTGCTGCAGCCCGCGGCGGCAAGGATGACTGCTGCAAGCAGGAATGTCGTTCGCATGGATTCTCCGTGGGGTCTGATGGAGTGTGGAGGGCGCGTGCCGCGAACTAGTGCGAAACCCGGATTCCGATCGCGACGTTGCGCGCGCGGCGGGCGAATCTTCCACAAGGTCGACGTGGTTCGTCCAGTCTTTTCCGTGCCGATCCGGCAGGCGCGAGGCCGCGGGTTCGCTTTCCGGACGACGCCGGTGTGCGGACCGTGGCACTGTCCGACCATGACCGGTTCCCGGCCGCGGACGGGCCTCGGCCCGAGGGCCGCGGCGGAAGCGTTCGGTTTCCGGATAGCCGCGCGCGGGCTGTTCCTCTTCAATAGACCTTTGAACGCGGGCAACGCCCGTCCATGCGGTATCGGGCGGGTCAGGTCAAAGTCCGCGCAAGCGGCGCCCGCGCGATTGCCTTTGGA
>JAOUJD010000166.1 GCA_029883565.1 Burkholderiaceae bacterium | reverse complement strand
TGCAGCGACTGGCCGACCGTTCCGCCGAAGCGGCCAAGCAGATCGGCGCGCTCGTGCGCACGATCCAGACCGACACGCAGGACGCGGTCGCCGCCATGGAGAAGAGCACGCAGGGCGTGGTCGAGGGCGCGAAGCTTTCCGACTCGGCAGGCAACGCGCTGTCCGACATCGGGCGCGTCTCGCGGCAACTGGCCGAACTGATCGAACGGATCGCGTCGACGACCAACGACCAGGCGCAGTCCGCCGGCGGCGTGGCGCAGTCGATCGAGCGCATTCTCTCGGTGACCGAACAGACGTCGCAGGGCACGCGCCAGGCGGCGCAGTCGATCGGCCAGCTGGCCACGCTCGCACGCGAGCTGAAGGCGTCCGTGGCGCGGTTCCGGGTCGGCTGAGGAAACGCGAGAGTGAGGCCCTTGTTTCGTCCGGCGAGCGCGCGGGAAGTCGCTGCTGCGGCAGGGCCTTTGTTGCAAGACACTGAAAGCGCGCCGCTCCGGCTCGTGATGCGATAGACGAGGACTGCATGGCGGAGAGACACGATCCGAACCAGCTGGTGGGCGCCGCGCCCGACGTCGCCCCGCTAGCCTGGGTCATCGACGAGATCCGGACGTCGCTGGGCGAGGCCGTGAACGGCCTGAAGGCGTTCGTCGCCAACAAGCAGGATGTCGACAGCCTGCGCAACGCGCGCAACCAGGTCCACCAGGCCAACGGCGCGCTGCAGCTGCTCGACCTGCGCGGCGTCGCGCTCGTGACGGAAGCAATCGAGCAGCTCACTCGCCAGTTCGAAGCAGACCCGAAGGAGTGCCTGCCGGCGCCGGTGCGCGTCGTCGAGACGGCGCTGTCTGCCGTGATGGCGTACCTGGAAGGCTTGCTGTCGGGGCGGCCGAACCAGCCGTTGCGGCTCTATCCGTACTACCGGGACGTGCTGCAGCTGATCGGCGCCGCCCGCGTGCATCCCGCCGACCTCGTGTTCCCCGACCTGTCGCGTCGCCCGGCGTTTCACCAGATCGAGGCACGCCAGTTCACGCCGGCGCAGTTGCGCGACCGTCGTGCGCGCTTCGAGCTCGGCCTGCTGGGGTTCCTGCGCAAGGCTGATGATCCGGCACCGCGCAAGGCAATGCGCGCGGCCCTGGCAGAGCTCGAGCACATGCCGCAGCGCGGCCTTGCCCGCAGCTTCTGGTGGGTTGCGCGCGGCCTGCTGGAGGCGCTCGAGGCCAACGCGATCGCAGTCGACGTCGACCTGAAGCGCGTGCTGGCGCGGCTCAACCTGCAGTTGCGGCGCATGATCGAGGGCGGCGGCGCGGTCGCCGAGCGCCTGATGATCGACGCGCTTTTCTACGTCGGCCGGGCCGACGGCGGCGTGCCGCGCGTCGTCGAGGTCAAGCGGCTGTACGGGCTGGATGCGCTGATTCCGCCCGACTTCGAAAGCGCCACGCTGACAGCGCTCGACGCCGATGCGCTGCGCAACCTCAAGGAAGCGCTGTCCCAGGCCAAGCAGCTGTGGGGCCAGATCGTGGCAGGCGCGCCGGAAACGGCGAAATTCGAGCAGGAGATCACGCTGGCGCGCAACAGCGCGAACAAGCTGCGCGCGCGCCCGCTGGTGGCAGCGATCGAGTCGATCGGGCGTGCAACCGGCGGGTTCGCCAAGCTCGAGCCGTCCATACGCGAGGCGCTGGGACTGGAGGTCGCCTCGGCGCTGCTGTTCGTCGACCTCGGGGTCGAGGAACTGCCGCAGATCGGGGACGAGTACGAAGGCCGCGCGCAGCAGGTGATGGAGCGCCTGGCGAAGGCGCGCACCGGGCAGCCTCTGCCGGACGCCGGGCCGTGGATGTCGGAACTCGCGCGGCGCGCGCAGGACCGCCTGACGATGGGCACGGTCGTTGCGGAAACGCAGGCAACGCTGCGCGAAATCGAGCAGCGGCTGGATCGATTCTTCCGCGATCCGGCGCAGCGCGCCGACCTGCCGGCGACCACCACGATGTTCGACCAGGTGTGCGGGGTCCTGTCGCTGCTCGGATACGACGAGCCCGTGGCCGCGTTGCGCAACGTGCAGCAGTCGATTGCGCGCTTCGCGGATGAACAGGTCGCGCCGGAGCCGGAGGAGTTCGGTCGCATCGCGCAGAACCTGGGCGCGATCGGTTTCTTCGTCGAGAGCGTCGGCCAGGACGCGGACCGTCCGCGCGGGATGTTCCATTACGACCCCTCGAGCGGGGTGTTCAGCGCCGACATCGGGCAGTTGCAGGCCTCGGAGGCCGTGCAGGCCCCGGCCGATGACGAATTCAACGCGCCGCCGCGCACCATCGACATGCGCCTGCCGGAGCCCAGGCGGAGCGACAACGTCGAGACGGCCGTGCGCAAGACACTCGGGGCCGCGCATCTGCACGCGCAGCGCCTGATGGCGGTGGCGGGAGACGCGCGGGCGATCGGCGAACTGGAACGGTTGCTGCCGTCCCTGTCGAACGAGGCCGACCTGCTCGACGACAGCACGCTGAAGGCGAAGACGGCCCGCGCCATGCAACTGGTGGCGCAGTTGAAGGAGGGGCACAACCGCGAGTACGCCTCCGAACTCGAGCACCTGCTCGCCCCGCCCAAGGCGCCGGAGGCTCCGCCGCCGACTGCGCCGCTGCCATCGTCGGACGCCGCGGCCAACAGCGAGTTGTGCGAGATCTTCGTGGAGGAAGCGGGCGAGGTCCTGGACAGCATCGTCGAGAACGTCGCGGCGTTGCGCCAGCGTCCCGCCGACCAGGCGACGATGACCACGGTGCGCCGGGCCTTCCACACGCTCAAGGGCTCCAGCCGGATGGTCGGTTTCAAGACCATAGGCGAAGGGGCGTGGGGCGTGGAGCAGTGCTTCAATCTCTGGCTCGCGCAGGAGCGGCCCGCCAGCGACGACCTGATCGACCTGGCCGCGGGCGCCGAGCGGGTGATCCGGCAGTGGGTCGACGCGATCTCGGTGCAGCCGGACGCGCTCCTCGACGCGAGCGCGCTCGTGCACTCGGCACAGCGTGTGCGCGAAGGTGGAGCGTTCGAGTACGCCGGCGAACTGCCGCTGGGGACCGCCGACCCAAAGACTGAGGGCAGCCCCGCGCAGCCTGCAGGCGAGGCGCTGCCCGACGCGGTGGATGCGGTCGCGGACGAGGCTCCGCTGACGATTTCCCTGGATGCGGTCGAGCGCGAAGCCGATGCACATCCCGAACTTGAAGGCGATGCCGGCGAGACCGAAGAGGGCGCGGCTGGCGAGTTCGAATTCGTGCTGCCCGCCGAACAGCCTGCCGCAGTCCCGGATGCCCCGGCGGCCGACCTGCCTGTGCTCGACGAGGCAGAGGCTGTCAGCGACGACGTCAAGCGCATCGGGCCGCTGGAGATCAGTCACGGGCTGTATTCGATCTTCCTGAGCGAGGCGGACGAGTGCATCCGCGTGCTGGCGAACGAGATCGCCGAATGGCGCTACGAGCCGAACCGCTCCGTGAGCCAGGCCGCGGTGCGTCGCGCGCATTCGCTGTGCGGGATATCGCGCACGGTGGGCCTTGCCCCGGTCGTGGCGGTGACGGACCCGCTCGAGGACCTGATGCGCGCGCTGTCCGCGCTTGCGGGGCCGCGTCACCTGGCACTGACCGCTTCCCAGTTCGACACGCTCGAGCGCGTGGTCGACCGTGTGCGGGGCATGCTGCATCAGTTCGCCGCCGGCATCTATCCGGACGAGGCGCCGCTCGAGGCTGGGGCGATCCAGGACCTGGTCTCGGTCGTGCGCGCCCACAGCGCCCTGCACGATGACGCCAGCGTGCTGGCCCTCGTCGAGGCCTCGATGGCGTCGGTCGACGTGATCGAACCTCCCGCGGCCGAGTCGGCCGTGGAAGCCCTGGAGGAACCCGCGACGGAGGAACTGGTCGCGCAGCCGGTGGCCGGCGAACCGGACACGGATGCGGTCGCCTTCGAGCCGGGGGAGCCGCAGGCCGCGGACCAGGGCGACGCTCGCGACGGTCAGTTGCGCGACGAGGCCGGCGATGAGGAGGAGTCAGGCGGCGAGCCCGGCAAGCCCGCGCCGACCAAGGTGCGCGACGAACTCGACGCCGAACTGCTCGAGGTGTTCCTGACCGAGGCGGCCGAACTGCTGCCGCCGGTCGCGATGAGCCTGCGAAACCTCGCGTCCAACCCGAACGATCGCGAGGTCGCGCGCGACATGATGCGCAAGCTGCACACGATCAAGGGCAGCGCCCGCATGGCCGGCGCGATGCGGCTCGGCGAACTGGTCCATGCGATGGAAACGCGCATGGAGGAGGCCATGCAGCTGGAGGACGTGCCGGCCGCCGTCGTCGATGAACTGCACGCCCAGTACGACCAGGCGATGGGCCTGTACGACGAACTGCAGCATCCGGACGCCGTGCGTCGTTCGCAGGAAGCGGCCGCCGCTCCCCAGCCATCGCGCGCCCCTGTCATCGACCTGGCCGCCGCGCGCGAACATACCCACGCAGAGCAGCGGGCCACGCGGCCGGACAGGCAGTCCGAGGTGTCGGAGCCTGTCGTTAAGGCGCCTCCCGCGCCGAAGCGCGCCGCTCCGTCCGTGCCGCTCCCCGCCGAAGTCAGCGCGACGCTGCCGGCCGCGGCACCCGGCGCCGCGCCCCAGTCGACCTTCATCCGCGTCCGGGCCGATGTGCTGGACAAGCTGGTCGACCAGGCCGGCGAGGTCGCGATCGCCCGTTCCAAGCTCGAGAACGAGGTCGGCACCATCAAGGGCTCGCTGGGCGACCTGACCGAGAACATCGCGCGCCTGCGCGCGCAGCTGCGCGAGGTCGAGATCCAGGCCGATGCGCAGATCCAGGCGAGCGGCGACAAGCTGTCGCGCGAATCCGCCGACTTCGATCCGCTGGAGTTCGACCGCTACACGCGCCTGCAGGAACTGACCCGGATGCTCGCGGAGTCGGTCGAGGACGTGGCGATGGTCCAGAGCAACATGCTCAAGGGCCTGCAGTCGGCGGATGCCGACCTGACGTCGCAGTCCCGCCTGACGCGCGACCTGCAGCAGCAGCTGATGCGCGTGCGGCTGGTGCCCTTCTCGAACATCTCGGAGCGGCTCTACCGCGTCGCGCGGCAGGCCTCGAAGGAACTCGACAAGCGCGTGAACCTGGACCTGCGCGGCGCGGCAACGGAACTCGACCGCGGCGTGCTGGAGAAGATGGCGGGTCCGTTCGAGCACCTGATCCGCAACGCCATCGTGCATGGCCTGGAAACGCCGGCCGAGCGCCGGGCCGCCGGCAAGGCCGAGACTGGCGAGCTGGTGGTCGACGTCAAGCCGGAGGGCAACGAGATCATCGTCGTCATCAGCGACGACGGCGCCGGACTGAACCTGCATCGAATCCGGGAGCTCGCCATCGAGCGCGACCTGATCTCGCCGGACCAGGAACTCAACGACCGCGAGCTGATGGAGCTGATCTTCCAGCCGGGGTTCACCACCGCGGCCGAGGTCACCGAGCTGGCGGGCCGCGGCGTCGGAATGGACGTGGTGCGCGCGGAGCTGGCGTCGTTCGGCGGACGGATCGCGATTTCGAGCGAGACCGGGCGCGGCACGCGCTTCACGCTGTACCTGCCGATGACCCTGGCCGTGGCGCAGGTCGTGCTTGCCAAGATCGGCGGCCGTCGCTACGCGATCCCGGCCGGCATGGTCGAACAGGTGCGCCGGTACCGCCCCGCGACCCTGCTCGAGGCGCTGGCCGAAGGAATGATCGACATCACTCCGGTCGGCCAGGTCGTGCTGCGTCCGCTGACGCAGCTCGTCGGCGAGGAAACCACGCCGCACCTGTCGAAGCAGACCCCGGTGATCCTGCTGCGCTCGGGCGACGATCGCCTCGCGATCTCGGTCGACGACGTGTCGAGCAACCAGGAGGTCGTGGTCAAGAGCGTCGGCGCCCAGGTGGCGCGCCTCGCGGGCATCCTCGGCGCGACCATCCTCGGCAACGGGGAGATCGTGCTGATCGTCAACCCGGTGCAGCTGATCACGCGCGCGCCCGAGCCCCCGGCCGTGTTCGACGTCGCGCCGGAGGCCCGTGCGGAGGCCAACGCCGCGCAGAGCCATATGCAGCAGGCCACCGAGCTGTCGACGCAGATCGTGCCGACCATCATGGTGGTCGACGACTCGCTGACCGTGCGCCGCGTGACGCAGCGCCTGCTGGAGCGGCAGGGCTACTCGGTGCTGCTGGCAAAGGACGGCGTGGACGCCTTGCGGCAGTTGCAGGACGTCAGGCCCGACGCGATGCTCGTGGACATCGAGATGCCGCGCATGGACGGCTACGACCTGACGCGCAATGTGCGTGGCACCCGCGCGACCGCGGACATCCCCATCATCATGATCACGTCGCGCACGGCCGAAAAACACCGCAGCATGGCGTTCGAGCTGGGCGTGAACGAGTACCTCGGCAAGCCCTTCCAGGAAGACGAGTTGCTGCGGCTGCTCCGGCAGTACCTGGCGGAGAAGGCGGCCAGCGCGGCCTGACGCGCGGTCTCGATGGGAACGCCGCGCGCGCGGTTATCGGGGACGCCTGTGTCCCGCACCGTG
>JAOUJD010000165.1 GCA_029883565.1 Burkholderiaceae bacterium | reverse complement strand
CGCAGGGCGCCGCCGCGGCTTTCTGCTGGCGCGTGACGTAGCCACTATGACTCCAGACGAGTACTGCCAGCAGAAAGCCGCCGCGAGCGGTTCGAGCTTCTACTACTCGTTCCTGTTCCTGCCGCCCGAGCGACGCCGCGCGATCACCGCGGTCTATGCCTATTGCCGCGAGGTCGACGACGCAGTCGACGAGGTCAGCGATCCGGCTGTCGCGGAAGCCAGACTGCAGTGGTGGCACGGGGAGCTCGCCGCGCTTTTCAGACGTCAGCCAACCCATCCGGTCACGCGCGCCCTGTTGCCTTTCGTCGATGGACCGTTCGGAATTACGCTGCCCCGGCTCGAGGCCATCCTGGAAGGCATGGAGATGGACCTGCGGCAGAACCGCTTCCTCGACTTCGCGGCCCTGCGGCGCTACGCCCACCTGGTGGCCGGCGTGGTCGGCGAGATTTCGGCGAGCGTGTTCGGCTACACCGAGCCGCGCACCATCGAGTATGCCGATCGCCTCGGCCTCGCGCTGCAATTGGTCAACGTGATCCGCGACGTCGGCGACGATGCCCGGCGGGGACGAATCTATTTGCCGCTGGACGAGATGCAGCGCTTCGGCGTGCGCGTAGCCGACGTCCTCGGCGGGCAGTACGTCGACGGCTTCGTTCCGCTGATGCGCTTCCAGGCAGAGCGCGCGCGCGCGACCTACAGCGAGGCCATCGCGCTGCTGCCAGAGGCCGATCGCCGCGCCCAGCGGCCCGGCCTGATCATGGCGGCGATCTACGCGACCCTGCTCGACGAGATCGAGCGCGAGAACTTCAAGGTGCTGCATCAGCGCGTTGCCCTGACGCCGCTGCGCAAGCTGTGGATCGCCTGGCGCACCTGGATCCGTCGATGAACCGACCGCGGCAGGTCGCCGTCGTCGGCGGCGGATGGGCGGGCTGTGCCGCCGCTGCGAAGCTGGCGGCAGCGGGCATCGCGGTGACGCTGATCGAGGCGTCCGCCGATCTGGGCGGGCGCGCCCGTCGCGTCGAACTCGATTTCGACGGCGACCGACACGTCCTGGACAATGGCCAGCACCTGCTGGTCGGGGCCTATAGGGCCATCGCCCGGCTGCTCGCCTCCCTGGACGTCGACATCGATGCGGTCGTCGAGCGACGTCCCTTCGAGCTGCGTTACCCGGACGGCTTTCGCCTGCAGGCGTCGGGCCTGCCCGCCCCATGGCACCTCGCGACAGCCCTGCTCACCGCGCGCGGCCTCACGTGGGCGGAGCGCGGCTCGATGGCGCGATTTCTTCGGGCGTTGAAGGCGACCGAATGGCGCCTTGCCGCCGATCGCGATGCGGCCGGCTGGCTGGCGGACCACGGCCAGAGCGCGCGACTCGTCGCACGAATCTGGCGGCCGCTTGGACTGGCGGCGCTCAATACGCCGCTGCAGGAAGCGTCGGCACAGTTGCTGGCGAACGTGCTGCGCGACAGCCTGGGCGCCGACCGTGACGCGTCGATGCTGTGGCTGCCGCGGGCAAACCTGTCGGCGCTGCTGCCGGACGCGGTCGAGCGCTTCGTGCTTGCCCGCGGCGGCGCGGTCCGGCGCGGCACGCGCGCGACGTCGATCGCGGCCGACGGCGACCGCTTCCGCCTGGACCTCGCCGGCGGCGACGGAGCCGAGACACTGCGCGCCGATGCGGTCGTGTACGCGGCGCCGCCGGCCCAGCTCGGCCGCGTCGCCGCGGCCTTCACGCCTGCGCTGCACGATGTCCTCGCCACCATCGCGCGCTACGCCTACGAACCGATCTGCACCGTGTACCTGAAGTATCCGGAAGGAGCCGACGTTCCGCGCGGCCTGGTCGCGCTGCGCGACGACCCGGTCGTCCGCGCCTACGGGCAATGGGCCTTCGATCGGGGCGCGCTCGATCCCGCCAACAGGGGTGTGGCGTCGGTCGTGATCAGCGCACACGGGCCGCACGAAGACGAGTCGATGCATGCCCTGTGCGAGGCCGTCGCGGATCAGCTGCGCCGGCAACTCGGGCTACCGCCCCCGCGCGCCGCGCGTGTCATCACGGAAAAGCGTGCAACGCTGGCCGCGCGGCCGGGACTGCAACGGCCTGCCCAGACGACCCGGGTGCCGGGGCTGGTCCTGGCTGGCGACTGGACAGCCAGCGAGTACCCGTCGACGCTCGAGGCGGCCGTTCGCAGCGGAGAGGCGGCGGCGTCCGCGCTGCTCCAGTGAGGCTCAGCGTTCCCCGCGAACGCGCGCGAGCGCCTGTTCGAGGCGGTCGACGGCGATGACTTCCAGCCCCTCGATCGCGTGCTTCGGAGCGTTGGCGCGCGGAATCAGGGCCATCGAGAACCCCAGCTTCGCCGCCTCGCGCAGTCGCTCCTGGCCGCGCGGCGCAGGACGGATCTCGCCAGCCAGTCCCACTTCGCCGAAGGCGACGAGGCCACGCGGCAAGGGCTTGTCTCGCATCGACGACACGATGGCCAGCAGCACCGCGAGGTCCGATGCCGGCTCGCTGATGCGCACGCCGCCCACGGCGTTGACGAAAACGTCCTGGTCGAACGCGGCGATGCCCGCGTGGCGATGCAGCACCGCAAGCAGCATCGCGAGCCGCTGCGGGTCGAGACCGACCGACAGGCGGCGCGGATTCGGCACGTGCGCGGTGTCGACCAATGCCTGCACCTCGACGAGCAGAGGGCGCGTGCCTTCCTGGGTGACCATGACGCACGAACCTGCGACCTGGGCGTCGTGCTGCGAGAGGAACAGCGCCGACGGATTCGTCACTCCCTTCAGGCCGCGGTCCGTCATCGCGAACACGCCGAGCTCGTTGACCGCACCGAAGCGGTTCTTGAAAGCGCGGATCAGGCGGAACGACGAGTGCGTGTCGCCCTCGAAGTACAGCACCGTGTCGACCATGTGTTCGAGCACGCGCGGACCGGCGAGCGCGCCTTCCTTGGTCACGTGACCGACCATGATCAGCGTCAGCCCGGCCTGCTTCGCCATGCGGGTCAGTTGCGCCGCGCACTCCCTTACCTGCGCCACCGAGCCCGGCGCCGACTGCAGCTGGTCCGAATACACGGTCTGGATGGAGTCGATCACCACCACGGCGGGCTTGTCCTCGAGCACCGTGCCGATGATCCGGTCGAGCGCGATTTCGGCGAGCAGGCGGACCGCCCCGCCATCAAGGCCCAGCCGCCGCGCCCGCAGCGCGATCTGCGGGGCCGATTCCTCGCCGCTCACGTACAGCACGGAGATGGTCTTCGACAGGGCGGCGAGCGACTGCAGCAGCAACGTCGACTTGCCGATCCCCGGGTCTCCGCCGATCAGGACCACGCCGCCTTCGACGAGGCCCCCGCCCAGGACGCGGTCGAACTCGTCGATGCCCGACGGGATGCGCGGCATGTCCTTCGCCTGCACCTGCGCCAGCGACTGCACGGCCGCCGTCGCGGTCAGCGGCGCATAGCGGTGCTCAGTCACGCTTTCCACGCGCGCTTCCGACATCGTGTTCCATGCGCTGCAGTGCGGGCACTGGCCCTGCCACTTGACGCTGGCGCCGCCGCACTCCGAGCAGACGTACTGGGTCCGGGCCTTCGCCATGTCAGTCGACCTCGGCGACCGGGACGCGCGGCGCGAGCGCGCACATCAGCTCGTATCCCACCGTGCCCGCCGCGTTCGCCACTTCGTCGATCGGCAGCCGCCCGCCCCACAGTTCCACCACGCTGCCGACACCGGCCTGCGGGAGTTCGGTCAGGTCCACGGTGATCATGTCCATCGACACGCGGCCGGCCAGCGGCGCGCGCACGCCGTCGACCAGGACCGGCGTCCCGTCCGGAGCATGGCGCGGATAGCCGTCCGCGTAGCCGCACGCAACGACGCCGATGCGCGTGCGACGGCCCGCGACGAAGCGCGACCCGTAGCCCACTGCGGCTCCCGGCTCGATGGTCTGCACCCCGATGATGCGCGACTCCAGCACCATGGCCGGCCGCAGCCCCAGCGAGGCAGCGGGGTGGTGCTCGTCGGTCGCGCCGCCGTACAGCGAAATGCCGGGTCGCACCGAGTCGCCACCGACTTCCGGCAGCAGGAAGAGCGCCGCCGAGTTGGCAAGGCTGCGTTTCTCTGGCCATGCGGCAGCGACGCGCGCGAACTCGGCGATCTGCTCGGTCGCCTGCACGGGACCATGGACGCCACGGACACGATCGGCGTTGGCGAAGTGCATCATCAAGGTGAGTTCGCCAACCGCGCCCGAAGCACGCAGTCGACGATAGGCGTCTTCCGCCCGCGCGGCCGTGAAGCCCAGCCGGTTCATGCCGGTGTTCAGCTTGAGGTGGATCGGCAGCCTGCGCCCCACGCGCGCGTGCTCGATCATGCCGACCTGCTCGGGCGAGTGGACGACCATCGTCAGATCAAGCTCCGAACAGGCGGCCAGGTCGGCGGACTCGAAGACGCCCTCGAGCAGAAGGATCGGCTTGATCCACCCGGCCGCGCGCGCTCGCCGGGCCTCCTCGAGGTCGAGCAGCGCCAGGCCGTCCGCGTGGGCGAAACCGCGCAGTGCGCGTGCGATTCCGTGCCCATAGGCGTTCGCCTTGACCACCGCCCAGACGAAACGGCCCCGCGCCTCCTGCCGGGCACGGCTCAGGTTGTGGCGCATGGCGGCGATGTCGATGGTGGCAACGATGGGACGGGGCACGGCGGCGCGGGTCAAGGCGGAAGGCGCATAGCATAGCGATGCGCATGTCGGGGTTCCCCGACGGGTGGCGTGCTATAACGCCGCGCGGGCTCACGCGCCACGGTTCGAAGGGCGCGGAGTGCGCGTTGCCGTCACACTGGAGACACCTCGCCTTGCCCGCGTCGCATCACGCTGCGGTTGCCAAATCGCCCATGAACCGCGGCTTCTACACCATCATGGCCGCGCAGTTCTTTTCTTCGCTGGCCGATAACGCGCTGCTGATCTCCGCCATCGCGCTGCTGCGCGAGATCGACGCGCCGGCGTGGATGACGCCGATGCTGAAGCTGTTCTTCGTCGTGTCCTACGTCGCGCTGGCGGCCTTCGTTGGCGCGTTCGCCGACTCCTTCCCGAAGGGGAAGGTCATGTTCATCACCAACACGATCAAGATCGGCGGCTGCCTGTTGATGCTGTTCGGCACGCACCCCCTGCTCGCCTACGCCGTGGTCGGATTCGGGGCGGCGGCCTATTCGCCGGCGAAGTACGGCATCCTGACCGAACTGCTGCCGCCGGAGAAGCTGGTGGTGGCCAACGGCTGGATCGAGGGCCTGACGGTCACCTCGATCATCGCCGGCTTCCTGGTCGGCGGCGTGCTGATCAGCCCGCGCGTGTCGGAGTGGCTGCTGGGCTTCGACATGCCCCTGTTCAACACCAACGTCGACCTGCCTGCCGAGGCGGCGATCGCGGTCATCACCTCGGTCTACGTCCTGGCGGCCCTGTTCAACCTCTCCATACCAGACACCGGCGCGCGCTACGCCAAGCAGCACGTGCATCCATGGAAGCTGCTCGTGGGCTTCGTCCACTGCTGCAACGTCCTGTGGCGCGACAGACTCGGGCAGGTCTCGCTCGCGGTCACTACGCTGTTCTGGGGAGCCGGCGCGACCCTGCAGTTCATCGTGCTCAAGTGGGCCGAGCAGGTCATCGGGCTGGATCTGTCGCGAGCGGCCATTCTGCAGGCGGTCGTGGCGGTCGGGATCGCCATCGGCGCGGTGTACGCCGCCTCCACCGTCGTGCTGCGGCAGTCGATGCGGGTGTTGCCGATCGGGATCGCGATGGGGATCCTCGTCGCCCTTGCGGCGTTCTACACGCGGGACGTCGCGCCGTCGGGAGAACTGCAGATGGGATTCGGATCCCTCAGCTACTTCCTGCTGATCGCCTGCATCATCCTGGTGCTGATCGGGTCGCTGGCAGGCTACTTCGTGGTGCCGATGAACGCGCTGCTTCAGCACCGGGGCCACGTGCTGCTGTCGGCCGGGCACTCGATCGCAGTGCAGAACTTCAATGAAAACCTCAGCATCCTCTTGATGCTCGGACTGTACGCCCTTCTGCTGTGGCTCGACCTGTCGATCCGGTCGGTGATGCTGGTGTTCGGCCTGCTCGTCGCCGTCTCGATGATCCTCGTGATCCTGCGCCACCGCTACAACCAGCGCCAGTTCGACTCGATCGCGCTCATCGGCCAGCTGAAGCACTGAGCCGGTTCACTGGCTGCGCGTCGCACGCGCGTGGACTTCCTTCGCAAAGCACAGGTCCGCCCACGACTTCGCCTTGTCGCCCAGGTTGCGCAGCAGGTAGGCCGGGTGATACGTGACGACGACCGGCACGCTCTGGCCGGCGACCCCGATGTGATGAACCTGGCCGCGCAGGCTTGCGATGCTGGCATCGGTGCCAAGGAGCGCCTGGGCCGCGAAGCGGCCCATCACGAGCACCAGCCTGGGATCGACCAGTTCCACTTGCCGGCGCAGGAACGGCTCGCACTGCGCGACCTCGTCCGGCTCGGGATTGCGGTTGTTCGGAGGCCGGCACTTGAGCACGTTCGCGATGAACACGGACTGGGGCGTTTCGCCGGTCCGGGTCAGGCCGACCGCCGCGAGCATGTTGTCC
>JAOUJD010000164.1 GCA_029883565.1 Burkholderiaceae bacterium | reverse complement strand
GACCGATGCCAGGGCGTTCCACACGGCATCCGCCTCGCGCTGCAGCGTGTAGTGCGCGCCGGCGTAGCCAGGCACGCGCCCGTGACCGAAGAAGTCGACGGCGATGAAGCGATAGGCGCCCTGCTGCGCCTCCATCAGGCGCTTCCACTGCGATGCCGAACTGCCGCTCGAGTGCAGGCAGACGACGGTGGGGCGGTCAACGCTTGCGGCGTGGTGCAAGGCGGAGGGCGAGGCGACGCTGGGCAACATGGAGTTCTCCCTCGAGCGCCGGCGGCCGCCGGGCCGCCGGCTGTCTAGTCACTTAGTTGAACAACGGCGCGAGAGCGGCCTGGATGCGCTCGCCCTGCGCGGGCGTGATCAGCGAGCCGAGCACCTCGACGAAGCGCGGCTCCTGCACGCCCGACACGATGTACTGCCACCGGTAGGCACGCAGGAAGGTCGCCCTGATCAGCTCGGCCTCCTCGCTCGTGAAGGAGCGCCCGGCCGCCAGCAGGAAGTAGTCGCCATCGGCTTTCGACTGGGCCTGCAGGATGCCGTCCACCGCGCCGACCAGCCCGATCAGGTCGTCGACGGCCGCATCGCGCTGTTCCGGCGTCAGCTTCGCGTCCTCGCGGATCCACTCCATCTCGTCCATGATGGCGTGCTGCGATTCCTCCTTCCAGTGGTACAGGAAGACGTCCTTCCACAGCTCGGACAGATCCGTATCGGGATCGATGCTCTCGCGGTAGTGCAGCTGCACGAACAGCTCGATGTCGAGCGTGAGTCCCAGCACGGCCCAGGTGGACGCGCCAAGGACGGCCGCCGCGACCTCGTTGGGCTGCGGCAGGAACCGGTAGCCCGCCGGCATGCCCTCGCCGGCCATTCTTTCCACCCGCCGGAACAGCTCCTGGTGCTTCAGTTCCTCGTCGGTGAAGCGCACCAGCGCCTCGAGCGCAACCTGGTCGCCGAGCCAGTGCTCGCGGCTCACTTCGAGGACCTTGGCCCCGATGAAGCGCTCGACGAGGCCGAAGATGTTGGCGTAGGTGCGCCCCTGGATCTGCGAGAAGAACCGCTTCTCGCTCGGGGTCAGGAACGGCAGCTCGCCGACCTTGGACAGCCCGTCGGGCAGGAACTTCTTGCCAAAGTCGAAGCTGCGCCCGCGGACGACGTCCTTGTCGATGTCCCAGCGGACGCGCTTCGAGATCTCTACGCACTTGGCGTAGCGGTTGGTATCGACCACATGGTTCCGGACATGCATGGTTTTCTCCTTTGAGTACGAGGGAATGACGGGTTAGAGGCTCGAATCGACCGAGCGCACGCGAAAGCGCTCGGACGCGGAAAGCCAGACATCGAGATCGGTGCGCCGGCGCGTGGCGGCCGCGCGGCCGTCGAGTTCGGCGACGACCGAGGCCACTTCGCTCGCCGCCAGGCCAAGGTCGCGCAGCGTGGCCGCGTCGAGGCGGCGCAGGTCTTCGAGCCGACGAAGCGACCGATTGCGGCGCACAACGAGCCGGCCCAGTGCGCGCAGCCGTCTGGTGAACCGGTGCAACGCGGTGGCGGGAAAGACCGGCGCGAACGCGTTTGCGACAGGCCGTGTACTGCACAGTGCGGATTGAGCGATCATCTGTTCCTCCCGGTTCGCCTCGGCAACGGTGCCGTCGGCCACGGGACGCACAGTAGGAGTCGCGAGTAACCCTTGCCTTTCGATCGAGCGCGGTTTTGTATCCGTGTGTAATCGTCGGGCGCTCCCTATAATTCACGCCCGCACAGACACCTGCGTGGATCCGGAAACGATGAGCAACGGCAAGGTCCTGATCGTTGACGACGATGCCGAGATACGGCGCGTGTTGACCGAATATCTGGTCGGCCACGACTACGAAGCGCACGCCGTCGACAGCGGCGCCGCGATGCGGCTCGCCCTGCAGGCTTCGGTGCCCGACGTCGTGCTGCTGGACCTGGCGCTGCCGGGCGAGGACGGCCTTTCGCTGGCGCGTTACCTGCGTGAACGACACGACGTCGGCATCATCATGATCACGGGGGCCAGCGAGACCGTCGACCGGATCATCGGACTCGAGGTCGGCGCCGACGACTACATCGGCAAGCCGTTCGACCCGCGCGAGCTGCGGGCGCGCATCCGCAGCGTGATGCGTCGCCTGCAGCCGGGGGGGAACGTGCGCGCAACCGAGTCGGGAGCACGTCGGCCCGTCGGGCGCTGCATGCTCGACGTGGCGGCGCGGCAGTTGTTCGACCGGGATGGCGCCGAGATCGCCCTCACCGCGATGGAGTTCGATCTGCTGAAGGCATTCCTGGATCACCCCAACCAGGTGCTGAGCCGCGACCGGCTGCTGACGCTGACGCGCAACCGCGAATGGGAGCCGTTCGATCGCTCCATCGACATCCGCATCACCCGGCTGCGCCGGAAGATCGAGGACGACCCGGAAAACCCGCGGACCATCCGCACTGTCCGGGGCGCGGGCTACATGTACGTGCCGGCGGCGTGAGCGGCGCAGGCGGCGAATGTAACCGGCGTGTTTCAGCGCGTTACCGCGAGGTAAATGCCCACGACACGCCGGCGCGACGGACCTAGACTGGCCGCACTCTCTGGGGAGTCGTGATGGCTAACGATCCGTCAGACGCCGGGCGTCTGCAAGGAATACTGGCGAAGACGACTGCGGCCGCGCTCGCGGTGTCGGGAGTCGAGGGCGAAGCGGTCTTCGATGACCTCGCCCGCCACCTGGCTGGCATCCTCGAAGTCGATGCCACGATGATCGGTCGCTTCGACCCGGACGTGCCGGACCGAGTCATCGCCCGGGCCACTTACGCCGACGGGCGCCTCCTCCGCCAGTTCGACTACGACATCAGCACCACTCCGTGCCGCGCGATGGTGAATCGCGAATCGCGCTTCGTGGCGTCCGGCGTGAACGGCGAATTCGCCCCCGGCACGCTGTTCCAGACCCAGGGATTCGACAGCTACGCGGCGCGCTCGCTGGTCGACGCCGGCGGTCGGCAGATCGGCCTCATCGTCGCCCTGCATCGCCGCCCCATGACCGATCGCGCGCTGATCGAGGCGCTGCTGCAGATATTCGCGGTGCGCGCCGGCGCCGAGCTCGAGCGCGAGCAAGTCAGCCTGGCGCTTCGCAACAGCGAGGCAAGCTATCGCGCCATCTTCGAGGCGAGCGAGGACGCGATCTTCATCCACGACCAGGACACCGGAGCGATCCTCGACGTGAGTCCCAAGGCGGCTGAACTCTACGGACACACGCGCGAAGCGCTGCGACATCTGCGCGTCGGCGAGATCAGCGCCAACGTGCCGCCTTACACCGAGGCGGACGCAGTTCGCCACGTGCAGCGGGCGCGCGACAGCGAGGTTCCGCTGCGCATCGAGTGGCGCGCGCGCCACCGCGACGGTCGCCTGCTGTGGAACGAGGTCACGCTGAAGCGCGCGCAGATCGCGGGCGAGCCGCGCGTCCTGGCCTTCGTGCGGGATATCACGGACCGCAAGGAGGCCGACGAAGCGCTCCGGCTGCGCGAGGAGCAGTACCGGGCGATCTTCAACGTGTCGGCCGATGCGCTGGTGCTGTGGAACGACCAGATGGAGGCGGTGGAGGTCAATCCGGCGTTCGAGCGCATCTACGGGTTCAGCCGGGAGGAACTCGTCGGGAAGAGTTACCCGGAGTACCTTCCCGCCGAGTACGTGCGGGGGCGGGCCAAGCTGGTACGGCGGGCGCTCGCGGGCGAGACGTGCGAACTCGAGACGCGGGCGTATCGCCGGGACGGCAGCGTCTTCGACGTGGAGCTGCGCGTGCTCCCGATCCGCTACCGCGGAGCGCCCCACGTGCTCGCGATCGCGCGCGACATCACCGACCGCAAGCGGACCGAGGAGGCGCTGCGCGCCAGCGAGGAGCAGTACCGCGCGATCTTCAACGCCTCGGCCGACGCGCTCGTACTGTGGGATGGCCAGTATCGCCGGGTCGACGTCAACCTGGCCTACCAGAAGATGTATGGCTGGGAGCGCGACGAGGTCATCGGCCGCGGCTATGAACACCCGAGATTCTCCCCCGGGTACGCGCGGCCGCGGCTCGAGCTGGTGCGGCGTGCACTGGCTGGCGAGAGCTGCCATGCGGAACTCGAGGCCGTCCGCCGTGACGGCACGCGGGTGCTGACCGAAGTGCATGCGATCCCGTTCCGCCACCGCGGCGAACCCCACGTGCTGGCGAGCGCGCGCGACATCACCGAGCGCAAGCGCGCCGAGGAGGCGCTGCGCGCCGGCGAGGAACAGTACCGGGCGATCTTCAACGCGTCGGTCGACGGCCTGGTCCTGAAGGACGGGAACCACCGGATCGTCGACGTCAACGCGGCGTTCCTCTCGATGCACGGCTACGAACGCGAGGAATTGCTCGGCCGGCGGCTGTCGGAATTCATTCCGGACGAACTGCAGGCCCGGTGCGACGTCCTCGTGCCGGAGATCCTCGCCGGTCAGCCATGTCACCTCGAGGCGAAGACCAGGCGCCGCGACGGCACGACCTTCGACGTCGAGATCCACGGCGTGCCCATGCAGTACGGCGGCCGGCCGCACGCCCTCGTGATCATGCGCGACGTCACGGGATCGAAGCAGGCCGAGCAGGCGCTGCGGGACAGCGAGGAGCAATACCGGGCCATCTTCAACGCCTCGGCCGACGCGCTCGTGCTGCGCGACGCGGACTTCCACATCGTCGACGTCAACGCCACCTACGAGGCCATGAGCGGCTACCCGCGCGACGCGGTGATCGGCGCCGCCCGCGTCTTCGCGAACCCCCCGGAGGTAGCCGACACGATCCGCACGCTGCACGAACGCGCTCTCGGAGGCGAGCCGATCGTGTTCGAGACCACGCTGCTCCGGCGGGACGGCGCGCGCTACGACCTGGAGTTGCGCGGCGTGCCGATCCAGCATCGGGGCGCGCCGCACGTGCTCTACATGGGTCGCGACGTGACGGACCGTGCGCAGTCGGAGCGGCAGCGGCGCGACCTGGAGGCCCAGCTGCGTCAGGCGCAGAAGATGGAGGCCATCGGCCACCTGACCGGCGGCATCGCGCACGATTTCAACAATATCCTGACGAGCGTGATGGGCTATGTCGTGCTCGCCACGGAGCGTCCGGCGGCCGAGTCCGATCCGAAGCTGCTCAGCCACCTGGAGCAGGCGCAGCAGTCGTGCCGGCGCGCGCGCGACCTGATCCAGCAGATGCTCGCGTTCAGCCGCGGCCGCCGCGGGGAACCGCGCCGAGTCGGGCTGCGAGCACTGCTCAGCGAGTCTTCGCGCATGCTGCGTGCCACCCTGCCGAGCACTGTCGACATCGACGTTCGGGTCGAGGGCGAGCCGTGCGCGCTGGTCGATCCCGTGCAGGCTCACCAGGTCCTGCTCAACCTGTGCATCAACGCACGCGACGCGATGGATGAAGCAGGTCGCATCAAGGTGACCGCCCGCCACTGCCTGCTGCCGACGCTCACCTGCACCAGTTGCCGCCGGTCATTCAGCGGCGAATTCGTCGAGATCGCCGTGTCCGATTCGGGCCGTGGAATTCCGTCGAACGTCCTGGAGCGGATGTTCGAGCCGTTCTTCACGACCAAGGGCGTGGGCCAGGGCACGGGCATGGGCCTGTCCATCGTCCACGGCGTGGTGCACGAACACGGCGGACATGTCCTGGTCGACCCCGGGCGCGGGACCGGCACGACGTTCCGCGTCCTGCTGCCGCCCGCCTCCGCAAGCGCGGACCACCCTCCTTCTGACCACGACGGTCGCCGCGCCCTGCGTGACCCGCTGCGCGGTCGCGTGCTGCTGGTGGAGGACGAGCAGTCCGTGCTCGGGTTCATGCGCGAATTGCTGCAGGGCTGGGGGCTCACGGTCGTGGCTGCCCAGGAGCCCGCGGATGCGCTGAACTGGTTCGCGTTGGAGCCGGACAGTTTCGACCTCGTACTGACGGACCAGACCATGCCCGGCATGACGGGACTGGAGCTCGCGCGCGCCCTGGTGGCCGCGCGTCCCGAACTGCCGGTCCTCCTGTACAGCGGCCGAAGCGAGTTGATGAACGCGGACGCCGCCGCGGCGGCGGGAATCCGCAGGCTCCTGCCCAAGCCGATCGAGGCAAGCGCACTGCACGCGGCCCTGCGGGATGCGCTGCCAGCCCATGCGGGCGGGTCGCGCGGCGTCTAGAGTCCGGTTCTTCGGGCAGATCGGGGGAGCGCATGTTCGCAGGCCACTTCGCGGCGGCGCTCGCCGCCAAGTCCGTCGCGCCACGGGCGTCGCTGGGGACGCTGGCCTTCGCAGCGCAGTGGCTCGATCTGCTCTGGCCCACGCTGCTGCTGCTCGGCGTCGAGCGGGTTCGCATCGAGCCCGGCGCCACGGCCTCCAATCCGCTGGTGTTCGAGCATTACCCCTGGTCGCACAGCCTCGCGCTCGTGCTCGTCTGGGCCGGGGTGCTCGCCGCAGTCCACTTCGCCGTCCGCCGCGAGCTGCGGGCTGCGCTGGTGATCGCGGCGCTCGTGGCCAGCCACTGGCTGCTCGACGCGCTGGTGCATGTTCCCGATCTTCCCATCGCCCCCGGCCCGGCGCCGCGCGTTGGAGCCGGCCTGTGGAATCAGCCCGCCCTCGCCCCCGGGAT
>JAOUJD010000163.1 GCA_029883565.1 Burkholderiaceae bacterium | reverse complement strand
CGATCGACACGCCCGCCTTGGCCGACTCCTCGGCCGCCCCCGCGACCTCGATGCTGTAGCCGGGCGGCAGGCCGGCGCGCAACGCAGCGAGCCGCGGGTCGATCTGGGCCGTCACCGTCGGTCCCTGCACGCCATCGTTCACCTCGCTCTGAACGGTGACCGTGAAGTTGCGGTTCTCGCGCCACACCACGCCGGGTTCCCAGCCGAGTTCGACCTTCACCAGTTGCGACAAGGGAACGGACCGACCGGAGGCGGTCGGGATGTTGGCGTCGGCAAGACGCGACATGACCGCGCGCTCCTCCCAGGGCTGGCGCAGCACGATGTCGATCAGCTGGTTGCCCTCGCGGAACTGCGCCACCGTGGTGCCCGACAGGATCGTCTGAGCCGCTCGCGCCAGCGCCTGGCTCGACACGCCCAGCGCACGCGCCTTGTCCTGGTCGAGGGTGAGCTTCAGCGACTTCACCTGCTCGTTCCAGTTGTCGTTGACGCCGACCGTGTTCGGGTTCGCTCGCACGACTTCCTTCACGCGGTCCGCGATCGATCGCACCGTGGCGACGTCAGTGCCCTGCACCCTGAACTGCACCGGATAGGGGACAGGAGGCCCGTTCGGAAGCAGCTTCACCCGCCCGCGCAGGTTCGGAAAGTCGTTGCGGAACAGTTCGAGCGCGCGAGTCCGCAGCGCATCGCGCTCGGCCAGCGAACGTGGCGTGACGATGATCTCGGCGAGGTTCGTGTTGTTGAACTGCTGGTCCTGCGGCAGGTAGAAGCGCGGCGCGCCGGTGCCGACGTAGCTGACCCAGTGATCGACCTCGGGCTGCGCCGACAGCCAGTTCTCGAACTTCTTAGTCTCCGCCTCGGTGGCCTCGATGCTCGATCCCTCGGGCAGCCACAGGTTCACCACGAGCTCGAGCCGGATCGAATCGGGGAAGAACTGCTGTTCGACGAACCGGAACCCGGCGATGCCGAGCGCAAGGCTGGCCACCGTGATCGCGATGACCGTCTTGCGCCATTCGACGCACCAGTCGACCAGGCGCCGGAAACGCCTGTAGAACGGGCCGCTGAACAGGTCCTGATGCGCGCCGCCGGCCGGCCGCGCCGGCACCTTGAGCAGCCAGACGCCCAGCAGCGGCACCAGCAGCACGGCGACGAACCACGAAATCACCAGCGCGAGCGCGGTGACGCCGAAAATGGAGAACGTGTATTCGCCCGCCGCCGACTTGGCGAGCGCGATCGGCAGGAAGCCGGCCGCGGTGATCAAGGTCCCGGTGAGCATCGGAAACGCGGTCGATTCGTACATGAAGGTGGCGGCCGCAACGCGGTCATGGCCCTCCTCCATCTTCCGCACCATCATTTCGACCGCGATGATCGCGTCGTCCACCAGGAGGCCGAGCGCGATGATGAGCGCCCCGAGAGAAATCTTGTGCAGGTTGATGCCGAGCGCCCACATCCCGAGGAACGTGATCGCCAGCACCAGCGGAATCGTCAGCAGCACGACCAGGCCGGGACCCATGTCGATCCGCAGCGGACGCGTGTGCAGCCCGAGGCTGACGAACGACACGGCGAGCACGATGACGAGCGCCTCGGCCAGGACCTTCAGGAACTCGTTGACGGACGTCGACACCGCGCGCGGCTGGTCCGCCACCTTCATCACGTCGATGCCGACCGGCAGCGTCGCTTCGATGCGCCGTTCGGCGTCCGCCAGGGCCCGGCCGAGGTCGATGATGTCGCCGCCCTTGGCCATCGACACGCCGAGCCCGATGACCTCGCGACCCGCTTCGCCGCGGTGGCCGGCACGCATCTTGTCCCGCGGCGGATCGACGTAGCCACGCTGGATCTTCGCGACGTCGCCCAGCTTGTAGGTCAGCCCGTTGGCGCGGATCGGCAGCAGGCGCAGGTCCTCGACCGCGCGGAACTCGCCGGTCACGCGCACCTGGACGTTGTCCGTCGGCAGCACGACGACGCCCGCGCCTTCGACCGCGTTCTGCGCATTGAGCTGCTGCGCCAGTTGTCCGATGTCGAGCCCGAGCTGGGCCAGCCTGCGATGCGAGATCTCGACGTAGATCTTCTCGTCCTGCACGCCGAAGAGGTCGACCTTCGCGACATTGGGCACGCGCAGCAGTTCCTGCCGCGCCTGCTCCACGTAGTCCTTCAGCTCACGGTAGGTAAAGCCGTCGGTCGAGAACGCGAACATGACGCCATAGACGTCGCCGAACTCGTCATTGAAGAACGGCCCCTGCAGCCCGGCCGGCAGCTGCCCGTGAATGTCGCCGATCTTCTTGCGGACCTGGTACCAGACGTTGGGGATTTCACGCGGCGGCGACGAATCCTTCAGCAGCACGAACACCAGCGTCTCGCCCGGCTTGCTGTAGGAGCGCACCTTGTCGAGGTAAGGCGTTTCCTGCAGCTTCTTCTCGATCTTGTCGGTGACCTGCTCGGCCATCTGCTGCGCGGTGGCGCCCGGCCAGTAGGCGCGGACCACCATCGCGCGGAAGGTGAACGGCGGGTCCTCGTCCTGGCCCAGCGCCGTGAACGCGAAAGCGCCGCCGATCAGCAGCACCACCATCATGTAGCGCAGCAGCGGCTGGTGCTCCAGCGCCCACGCGGAGAGATTGAAGCGGCTTCGGACCACGACTCAGCCCTTCGTCTTGCCGTCGGGCTTCACGATCGTCTGCCCGGCCGGTGCAGGCGATGACTCCGCCCCGGCGAGCAGCCTGACCTTCTGGCCCTCCTTGAGCTGATGCGCGCCTGCGGTGACCACGACGTCGCCCGGCCGCAAGCCGCTCGTTACGACAACCTCGTTGCCGGCCACGTTTCCCACGGTGATCGGCGTTCGCCGCACCGTGCTCGAGGCCGGGTCGAACCGCCACGCGTGGGTCCCGCCGCCTTCCAGCGTCAGGGCCTGCAGCGGCACGGCGATGACGGGCTGCGGCAACGGAATCGCGAACGACACGGTGGCCGTCATGCCGAGCGCAACGGAGGGCGGCGGCGCGATGAGCGTGATGCGCGCCGGAAACGTCCGGGTCGCCGGGTCGGCCACCGGAGAGAGCTCGCGCAGCTTGCCGCGGATCGGCGTGGGATCGGACCAGAGCCGGACCGTGATCTCGCTCGCGCCCCGCAGGACCCCGAGCTGCTGCTCGGGAATCCCCACGAGCACTTCCTTCTCGTCGGCCCGCGCAAGCCGGACGACCGACTGGCCCGCGCCGACTACCTGTCCCACTTCCGCATCCACGGCCGTCACGACGGCGTCGTGCGGCGCCCGCAGCACCGCGTACTCGGCCTGGTTGCCGCTGGCACGCGCGTTCGCCTCGCTCTGCGCATAGCGCGCCTCCGCGGCGTCCAGGCCGGCCCTGCGCCGGTCGAGCTCGGCCTGGCTGATGAAGCCCTTGGCCTGAAGTTCCTCGAAGCGCTTGTAGTCGGCGCGCTGCTGGTCGCGGTCCACCTGCGCCGACGTTCGCGCCGCCGCGGAAGCCTCGGCGGCCAGGCGGTAGTCCTGGGCATCGATCGTGGCCAGCACCTGTCCCTTGCGAACCGACTGCCCGACCTCGACCAGGCGCTGCGTCATGCGGCCGCCGACCTGGAAGCCGGCGCGTGTCTCGACGCGCGGTCGTATCTCGCCGGCAAACTCGGCGACCGCGCTGGTCGAGCGCGGGACCACCGTGAAGGTGCGCACCGGTCGCACGTCTTCCGCCGGGGTGCCCTGCTTCGAACACGCTGCGAGGACAAGGACGCCCGTCAGGGCAAGGGTGGAGGCTGCGAAGAGGCGGGCGCGTGGCATGAAACGGGCTGGTTACTAACTGACCGGTCAGTAATATACTGAGCGCCGACCGGGAGGTCAATCCGGGCAGCGGCCCTGGAGGCCTGCGCGCTCAAGTGTCAGGCGAAGGCACGAAAGGTCAGGATGCCGGCGCCGGTGGCGAGCAGCGACCCGATCAGGTGCAGGCCCGCGTGGACCGCGGCCGCTCCCCACGTCCCGCTCGCAAGCATGGCCACGTTCTCGGCCGAGAAGGTGGAAAACGTCGTGAGGCCTCCAAGGAACCCGGTCACGAGCAGCAGTCGCCAGAACGGCGGCAGCGCCGGATGGGCCGCGAAAACGGCCACGGCGATGCCGATGAGATACCCGCCCACGAGGTTTGCCGCCAGCGTGCCCAGGGGCAGCTGCGCCAGGCGCGGATTGAGCCAGTAGGACAGCCCCCAGCGCAGCCAGGCGCCGAGCACGGCGCCGGCGCCGACTGCAAGCAGCGCCGACCACAGCGGCCCGTCGCGCCCGGCCATCATGATCCCTGCTCCCAGCGCGCGCGGGCCGCATCGTCCGATTCGCGCGCGTCGACCCAGCGCACCCCGCCGGCGGTCGCTTCCTTCTTCCAGAACGGCGCCTCGGTCTTCAGGTAGTCCATCACGAATTCGCACGCGGCAAAGGCTTCGCCGCGATGCGCGCCGGCGACGACCACGAGCACGATCTGGTCGGTCGGCTCGAGTTCTCCGACGCGATGGATCACCAGCACGTCGTACACGTCCCATCGTTCCTTCGCCTGCGCAACGATGGCCTCGAGCGCCCTTTCCGTCATCCCGGGATAGTGCTCGAGCGTCATCGCGGCGACGTCCGTGCCCTCGTTGAGGTCACGCACCAGCCCGATGAAGCTCGCGACCGCGCCGATCTTCGGATTGCCCGCACGCAGCCGGCCGATCTCGGCGCCGACGTCGAAGTCCTCGTGCTGGATGCGGATCATCAGCCGTTGCCGGGCCGCCCCGGGGCGGCTGAGCGCCCCCTCGGGGGGCAGCGAACGCAGCGAGCGTGGAGGCGGGACATCTACCCTCCCGTGACCGGAGGAAAGAACGCGACCTCGGCGTCCTCGTGCAGCGCCGTCCCGGCAGTCGCCATGGACTGGTCCACCGCCGCACGAACGCGGCGGGTCTCGGCGAACGCGCTCGCCCACGGCTCGCCCCGCGATACCAGCCAGCCCTGCAGCTCGCCGACCGCGCCCACGGTAGCCGGCACCTCGACGGCTTCCTCGGCACGCCCGATCCGCTCGCGCAGGGCGGCGAAGTACAGCACGCGCAGCTTCATGACAGCAGTTCCGAATAGGGCAGGAAGCGAACGATATCGCCGCGCCGGATCGACTGCCCCGCCGGGTTGTCGATCAGCCCGTCGGCCCACACCGCTGAGTTCAGGATCGCGGAGTTCTGGTTCGGGAACAGTTCCAGCGCGCCCTGCTCGTTCATGCGCGCCCGCAGGAACTCGCGACGGCGGTCGGCACGCGGCAGATCGAAGTCCGCAGGCAGCGACAGCGCGCGCGCCGCAGCGCCAAGGGCGCCCTGCCGGCGCAGGATGAATGGGCGGGCGAACAACAGGAACGTCACGAAGCTCGACACCGGGTTGCCGGGCAGTCCGAGGAACGGAACGTCCCGCACATGACCGAACGCCAGCGGCTTGCCGGGCTTCATCGCGATCTGCCACATCTCGAGCCGCCCTTCGGCCTCGACCGCAGGCTTCACGTGGTCCTCCTCGCCGACGGACATCCCGCCGGAAGTCACGATCAGGTCGGCCCCCACGGCGGCATTCGCGAAAGCCTCGCGGGTCCGCTCGAAGTCGTCCGGCACGATGCCAAGGTCGATGACTTCGCAACCGAGGCGTTCCAGCAGCGCGCGCAGCACGAACCGGTTGGAGTTGTAGATGCGTCCGGGCGGCAGCGGCTCACCGGGCATCACCAGCTCGTCGCCGGTGAAGAAGACGGCGACGCGCAGGCGCCTGAAGAGGGTCAGCACGCCCACTCCGACCGATGCCGCCAGCCCGAGGTCCTGCGGACGCAGGCGGGTGCCGGCGGCGAGCACGGTCTGACCCATCGACACGTCGACCCCGGCCCGGCGTATCCACGCACCGGCGTCGGGTCGCTCGTTGATCGTCACCTTGCCGTCCGCCGCGCTGCAGGCTTCCTGCATCACGATCGCGTCCGCGCCGGGCGGCACCGGGGCGCCCGTGAAGATGCGCGCGGCGGTCCCGGGTTCGAGCGGAGCGCCCACATGCCCGGCGGCGATGCGCTGGCTCACCGGCAGGGTGGTCGGCGCCGCCGGAATGTCGAGGGTGCGCACGGCGTAGCCGTCCATCTGCGAGTTGTCCATCGGCGGCACGTCGACCGTCGACACGACGTTGGTCGCCAGCACGCGGCCACAGGCCTGCAGCGTGGACAGGGTCTGGACGTCCGCCACGGGCTCGGCCGCGGCCAGCACCTGCGCGAGCGCCTGTTCCACGGTGAGCATCGGACGAGCCGCCACGATCAACGTTGCGCCGCGAGGGACAGGCGCTGCGAGATGAATGCCGCGATTTTATCGGGGTCGTCGAGGTCGAGGACGGGCAACGGGCACGCCAGCGCGTGATCCGCCGCCACCGCGATGACGTTGGGGTCATGCGGGAACAGCGGCGCGTCCACGATCGCACTGCGCCGGACTTCGATCCGCGGGATGTGTCCCTCGCTCTTGAAGCCCTCGATGATCACGAGGTCGCACGGGTCCAGCTGCCCGAGCAGCGCGTCCAGCGCGGCGTGGCCCGCCGGCGTCTCGGTCAGCAACGCCCACCGCTCCCCGGTCGCGATCAGCACCTGCCCCGCGCCCGCCTCGCGGTAGCGATACGAG
>JAOUJD010000162.1 GCA_029883565.1 Burkholderiaceae bacterium | reverse complement strand
CTCGACTGCGACGGTCGCGGACTGTTCGTCCACCGCACGGCCGACGAGTACCGCGTCTATGACAGCCGCTGCCCGCACCAGACGACCAACATCCCGCATCTCGCGCTCGACGGCACGAAGCTCACCTGTCCGAAGCACGAATGGGCCTTCGACATCACCACGGGGGCATGCGTCGCGAAGGGCACGACGCCGCTGAAGCGCTGGGAAGCCAGGGTCGAGGGCGGACGGCTGCAGGCCTATTGGTAAGGCAGGGACGACGACGCATACGATGGACTACCTGCCGATCTTTCTCGACATCGCCGGCCAGCCTTGCGCGGTGATCGGCGGCGGCGAGGTCGCCGCGCGAAAGGTCAGCCTGCTGCGCGAGGCCGGGGCGCAGGTCACCGTGACCGCGCCCGACCTCTGCGAGCCGCTCGCCGCCCTGCTGAGCGAGGGGAAGATCGAACATCGCGCTGGCGTGTTCACGCCGGAGGCGCTCAAGGACGCGGCGCTGGTGATTGCCGCGACCGACGACCGCTCGGTGAACGCCGAAGTCTCGCAACTGGCCCGGGCGCAGCGGCTGCCGGTCAACGTCGTCGATGATCCTGAACTGTGCTCCTTCATCCTGCCGGCCATCGTCGACCGGTCACCGGTCGTGGTGGCGGTGTCGACCGGAGGCGCCTCGCCGGTCCTCGCACGGCTGCTGCGGGCCCGGCTCGAGTCGCTCGTTCCCGCGACCTACGGCCAGCTCGCAGACCTGGCGCGGCGCTTTCGCGACCGCGCCAGGCGCGCGCTGCCGCAGCCGGCGCGTCGGCCGTTCTGGGAGCGCGTGTTCCAGGGGCCGGTCGCGGAACTCGTGTTTTCCGGGCGACTGACAGAGGCCGAGCGGGCGCTGGAGCGCATGCTCGAGGACTCGGCGACACGCGGGCCGGAACCCGGCGAGGTGTATCTGGTCGGCGCGGGGCCGGGCAACCCCGACCTGTTGACATTCGCAGCACTGCGGCTGATGCAGCAGGCCGACGTCGTGCTGCACGACAACCTCGTGTCGCCCGAGATCCTCGAACTGACCCGGCGCGACGCCGAGCGCATCTACGTCGGCAAGCAGCGGGCGCACCACACGATGCGACAGGAGGAGATCAACGCCCTGATGGTGAGGCTGGCGCACTCCGGCCGCCGCGTGCTGCGCCTGAAGGGCGGCGACCCCTACGTGTTCGGCCGCGGTGGCGAGGAAATCGAGTCGCTGGCCGCCAGCGGCGTGCGCTTCCAGGTGGTGCCGGGCGTCACCGCCGCCTGCGGAGTCGCCGCCTACGCCGGCATCCCGCTGACCCACCGCGACTATGCGCAGTCGTGCGTGCTGGTGACCGGCCACCTGAAGGACGGCAGCATGAACCTCGACTGGCACGGTCTGGCGCGACCACGCCAGACCGTCGTCGTCTACATGGGACTTCTCGGCCTCGACGCGCTGTGCGAGCAGCTGATCGCCCACGGCATGCCGCGCGACATGCCCGCCGCGGTCGTCCAGCAGGCCACGCGGCCGCAGCAGCGCGTCGTGACGGCGTCGCTCGAGGACCTGCCGCGCCGGGTCGCCGAAGCCGGGCTGCGGCCCCCGACCCTGGTGATCGTCGGCGACGTGGTCAGACTGCGCGAGAAGCTCTCGTGGTTCGAGCCGGCCGCGGACATCGCCCCATCGACTGCGACTGCGACAAAGGAAGGCACGGACGCGGCGTCGGAGGCATGATGGATCGCGCCGCAGCGCCGCGGACCGCTGACTCAGTGGCCCGCGGCCAGGCCCGCGGTCTCGCGGCGCACCGCCTCGCCTCCGCCGCGACGCCAGGCCGCAAGCAGGTCGACGGCGAGGTTGCCCCACACCTGTCGGCCGGACGTCGCCGCCCGATCCAGGGCCGCGAGGTCGAGATCCCTTGAGTCCGAGTGACACGCCTCTGCAAGTTCGGGGGCCAGCGCCCGCCGCATCCCATCGAAGTTCGCGATCCAGAAGTACAGCGATCGGGCCGCTGCCCGGGCCGTCAGCGCCGGGAGCGTCACGAGGCAGTCGGCCAGGAGGTCGCGCACCGCGCGCAGCACGACTTCGGCACGACGATCCTTCACCGCGAGCAGCATGTCCTCCCACTCGGAACCCAGCAGGGTTGCCGCACGCAACTCGCCGACTTCGTGCAGCACGAGGGTCTCCGTCTCGCCCCGGACCATGCTTTCCACCGCGTTCACCGTGTCGACCGCGCCGGAGCAGTAAGCATGCAGCGCCCGCGAGAACGCGGTGTCCGGCGAGCCAAGCCGCGCCGTCTCCGCGCGCGTCCACAGCCACCGGCGCATGGCGTCGGTGCGGACCAGGATCGTGCCGCCGCGGCTTGCCGCAGGCGCCGCGGTGAAGCCCCGCGCCAGTTCCGCGCCGGCGACGATCACTCGCACGCCGTCGCGCACCTGGTCGGATTCGCGCTCCGCCAGGAAGAACATCGGTGCACCGAACAGACCGAGCCCCGCGCCATAGACGAGGCCCCGCGCACGCAACTCCCGATTGGCGGCGTCCTCGTCGAAGGGATCGATGCCGTCTGCCAGCGGCAGGTCGCCGTACGACGCATCGGGATCTTCGTGCAGCGCGTCCCATTCGCGTTCGCGCTGGGCGATCCACGCACTCAGGCGGGCGCGATCGGGAGCGGCGCCGAGGGGCAGCCGTGCGGCCCACCTGAAGTATTCGCGCATTCCGAGCAGATAGGTGCACAGCGACTTCTCGCGCGCGTGCAGGGCGTCGGCGAGATCGCAGTTGGCCTGCACCCTGGCGACAACCGCATCGCGAGCAGGCGCCGGCGCGCCGCCGGCAGCCGGGACGCCGGACGCTGTCACTCGACGTAGCGCCGCGACTCGCGTCGCCGGCCGGGTCGGCTTCTCTGGATGATGACGCCGCGGACCTGGCTCAGGTCGGCCAGTTCGATCACCGGATGGCCCGGCTGCAGCGCATGCAGACTCCAGCCCGCCGCATGCCGCTGCAGTCGGCGGAAGATGTATTCGCCGCCGGCATGTGCCAGGACATAGGAGCCGTCCCGCGCGAGGCCATCCGGTTCGATGATCACGATGTCGCCTTCCGCGAACTCGGGCGCCATCGAGCTGCCAAGGACCATCAGGGCGAATGCCTCGCCCGATCCGCATGGGCTCGCGACCTCGGGAGCGTCCGTCGCCGTCGCGATCGGTATGGTGCGCTTCGGGCCCGCAGCGCCGGTGGGAACACTCATGAGTGGACTGGAGCCGGCATGCACCGGCAGTTCGGACAGCGCGGAAAGCGCCCGGTCGGACGCCGCGAAAGGGAAGCTGTCGACGATTCTGCAAGCCGGGCGGCAGCCGCAGAATCACCCATCCGGGTAGCCGGCGCCACCCCCACAGGCAAAGTACCGCCATACGCGGATCACGGGTAATAATGATCGTTTGCAGGAGGCAAACACGGCCGCCCGGTTGCCGGGGTGCCTGACTCTCATGGGGAGATACAAGTGAACTTCGACAAGGAACTCGACGCGCGCGGCCTCGCATGCCCGCTGCCGATCGTCAAGACGAACAAGACGCTCAACCAGATGACGAGCGGCCAGGTGCTGCGCGTGATGGCCACCGATTCAGGATCGGTCGCCGACATGCAGGCGTTCGCCGAGCAGACACAGAACGAACTGCTGTCGTCCACGCAGGAAAACGGCGTCTACATGTTCTACCTGAAGCGGCGCTAGGCACCGTCGTCGCGGGTCCCGCGCCCGCCCGATCGATGCACGGAGTGAAGCGTGCGTCCCGTGCCCTCACATGGAAGAGATGAAATGACCGCAAAGAAGATGGCGTTGATTGCAACCAAGGGAACCCTGGACTGGGCCTATCCGCCCTTCATCCTGGCCTCGACGGCGGCTTCCCTCGGGTACGAGGTGCAGGTGTTTTTCACGTTCTACGGCCTGCAGCTGCTGCGCAAGGATCTGTCGCACATCAAGATCAGCCCGCTGGCCAATCCCGCGATGCCCATGCCGGTGCCGATGCCGGTGCTTGTGCAGGCCTTGCCGGGGATGGAGGCGATGGCGACGATGATGATGCGCAACAAGATGAAGGCCAAGGGCGTTGCTTCGCTCGATGACCTGCGCAACATCTGCATCGAGGCCGACGTGAAGCTGATCGGTTGCCAGATGACCGTCGACCTCTTCGATTTCAAGAAGAGCGACTTCATCGACCAGGTCGAGTTCGGCGGCGCAGCGACGTTCCTCGGGTTTGCCGGCGGAGCCGACATCAGCCTGTACATCTGACGCGCTCGGGAGACGTCGTCCCGGCGCTAGCCGGACCGCCCTGCGGGGCGCCGGCCATGGCGGACCAGGAAGAAAAACGGCCACCTCACCGAGGTGGCCGTTTTCATTGGTCGAGCGGCGCTGTCAGGCGCTAGAACTTCTTGCCCCAGGCGATGCCGAGGCTGTTCTGGTACATCGAGATCTTCTCGTTGCCGCCCGCGCCCGGTCCCAGCACGGCGTTGAAGAGGGACGGTCCGGTGACGGAATTGTCGAACGCATGCATGTACGCCATCGTGATGGTGGACTTGTCCGGCATGTTGTACGTGAATCCCAGCGTCAGGTGGTGCTGCACGACGCCCGGGGCGATGATGTTGAACGTGACGTTCGCGGAATCGATCGGGTTGCCCGAATAGTTGTATCCCGCACGCAGCGTCCACGCCGGATTGAGCTGGTACTCGGCGCCGAGCTTGAAGACGTTGACCGACTGCCAGCCGAAGCCCGGGCCGTTGCTGGCGCCTAGCGGCGCGCCCGTCAACGCCTGGTTGGCGATCGACGGGATGCCGCTGTAGTCGATGTAGACCCAGTCGAAGGCCAGGGTCCAGTCCTTCATGCCGGTGTAGGCGAACCCGAGGCCGTAGCTGGCAGGGATGTCGAATCCGCCCTGCTCCGCGAACAGCCCCTTGTACTCGTCGAAGTTGCCCATCGACATCTTCGAGGAGTAGACCGCACCCACCCGGAAGCCGTCGAACTCGCCCTGGTAGCCGATGCGGAAACCGAATCCCGTCGAGCTGTCGTAGCCCTTGTTCGTGACAAAGCCCGGCGCCGAAGTGAACGGCGGGAACCCGGGTGCGTTGTCGAACGCCTGCAGACCTTCCGCCTTGAATCGCTGATACGCGAAGATCGGAGCGACCCCGACCGCCTGCTTCGGCGCGAACTGCCACGCCAGTGTCGGCGCGATCATCAGCTGCATCAGATCCACGCCCAGGCTGGTAGAGCCGCACAGCATGTTGGCGGTGTTGGGCCCTGCGCCGCAATTGAGCTGACCCGTCTTGTAGTCGGTGTTCATGCCGCCGTTGCCGTACACGGTGATCCCCAGCGCGAGGTCGGGCTGCATCTGGTAATTGAAGCCGAACTCGGGAATGAAGAAGTTCGTGCTGTCGCTGTCAACCGACCCGTTCAGTCCGGGCGCAGCGCCGGTGCGCTCGGCACTGCGCCGCGGGCTGAACCAGTCGACGCCAACGTCCACCCGCGTGCCGGCGAACGCCATGCCGGCCGGATTGTTCGCGCCACCGAAGGCGTCGAGCCCCAGACCGTAACTCGCGCCGCCCATCCCCTTGGCGCGCATCCCGTAGCCGTGCGCGAAATAGCCATCGGTCGCAAACGACGGCAAAGGCAACATGGCGGCCACGCAAATCGCAGCGGCAAGCGGACGTACCGCGAACCTAGCTTTCATCAGTTTCCCCTTCCTCCAAGTAGTCGAACCGGCTGCATCAACGAATCAACATTTCCGAAGGCGCTCCAGACGACCTGCGTCGTGCCGATCGCATCGCGCTCCTCTACTCTGCTTGCCAACCATGCGCCGCCCCAACCAGCGCTGCGCTCCCGGGCGGCCGTCGCCGGCGCTTGGAATCTTTCCGCATTCCAAAAACCTGGCGGGCGAGCTTCGATCCCGGGCGGGGCTTTGTCCATTACCCATTTGAGCGTCCAAGATACCCCCCGAACCCCATGCCTTCTAGGGGGGTGTCAACGCCCTGCGACATGCTTCCGCACCCTGCGGGCGACTGTGACGGCGGTGCAACGGTGGGTCATCCGCTGCCCGAAGCGCAGTGCCAGGCTCGCCTGGGCGCCCGTGCCCGCGCCCGGGACTGCCGCCCCTCAACCTGGCGCCACGCGAGCCCGGTCAACGCCTTGTCACTGCCATCCGCCCGCGTGGAGCATCAGCCCGGATCGCGGGAGGATCCCGACCGGTCACGAGCCGGCCACCGAACAGCCGTCCGGGCGGTTGCTTGAGCGGCGACAAGGGCCGGCGCCGCAAGGGCGCAGCCCCGTCCAGCGCGGTCTACTCTTGCAATCTCCAAGGTCAACTTCCCAGGGTCTCCCGACATGCCCCGCCTGCACCGTGAACGTCATCGCACCGACCGCATCGGCTGGCTGCGCGCTTCGGTGCTCGGCGCCAACGACGGCATCGTCTCCACCGCGAGCCTCGTGCTTGGGGTCGCCGCGGCGAATGCCGCTCGCGGCGACGTCCTGATCGCCGGAGTCGCGGGGCTCGTGGCGGGCGCCATGTCGATGGCGGCCGGGGAGTACGTGTCCGTTCGGTCACAGGCAGACACGGAGGCGGCCGACCTCGCGCGCGAGCGCACCGAACTCGCCACCGACGCCGAAGCGGAGCATCGCGAACTCGCCGGGATCTACGTC
>JAOUJD010000161.1 GCA_029883565.1 Burkholderiaceae bacterium | reverse complement strand
CGATCGGTCCGCCGGGGATCCAACGGAAAGTGCGCGCCACCAGCAGTCGGTAGCGATTGCCGGGGTGCAGCTCGAGGAAGCCGATGTGTTCGAGCGTCAGCAGCTTGCTTACGCACTCGGCTTCGTCGAGGTCGTAGTACTGCAGCATCTCTTCCACCCGCAGCAGGTGCAGGGCGCAGACCGCGACGACGAAGAGCTTGGTGTCGGCAGTGACTTCTTCCTCCTGCTTCCACGTCAGCTGCTCCAGCAGCCTGCGGGGACGCGGCAGCGTCCGCACCAGATCGGGCAGTTCGAGCTGCAGGAACGCGCAGATGGCATCGAGTTGCTCGGTGGAGCAGCGCCTGCGGGAAAAGATCCTCTTGACGGTCCCTTCGGACACGCCCAGACCGCCTGCCAGGTCCGCGTAGGTCAACGAGCGGGACCGCAGGTGCGCCTTGATGGCCTCGAACAGGAAGGCGGTGGTCGACACGTGAATCTCCAGAAAGTCGCGTTTTTCGCTACCCGGATGCCGTCATCCATAGACCTTGGATGCAGGATTAGACACCCGGGCCCCGCAGGTGCCAAATGCGATTGCGGGATCGACCGCGATCAGATCAGGAGATCCAGATGTTCCCGAATACTGCAGTCTTGCGCCTCACGCGAGGAATCCTGCTGGCAGCAGGGGCCGGCGCCGGGCTGTCGGCGTGCTACGTGATTCCGGCCAATCCGGACGGTTCGCCCGCCTGGCAATACCTGCCGCCCGGGGTTGTGGCGCCGGCGCCCGCCCCGGCACCGGTCGTCGTCTACCCGGCGACTCCGCCCGGGCCGGCGGCGCCGGCGACTTACCAGGCCCGGCTGTATCCGATGAACGAACAGGCGTCGCAGAGCGGCCAGCTGCTCGCCACGATCACCGACCTGCACACCGGCCGGGGCATGCTGAGCATGAACCTGAACGGTGAGTACCTGTCAGGGGAAGCGACCCGCGTGTCCGACGGTCACCCCGGATTCGGCACGGTGTACGAGAAGGTGGTCAAGCGGCCGATCCAGATGCAGTCAGGGCAGCCCAAGGGCATTGCCAACGCGACGGGCTCGCGTGGCACGTGGGTGAACTGCGAGTACGTCCTTGAACGCGGTGGTCGCGGCACGGGGGCGTGCCTGATGTCGAACGGCGCCGCCTACCAGATCCACTTTGGTGGCTGAACGTTCCTCGCGTCACGGCAGCTGCCTGTCCGCGCGATTGAGAGGGGACGGGCAAGCGGCCGTGTCGTGTTCCCGCGGCGCGTCAGCCCGTCCCCCACGCGCGGCTACTTCAACGCGCCGAAGACCCGCTTGACGATGTCGCTTCCAGCGGCGAGGGGATTCGCGCGTATCTTTCTTTCCTCTTCGCCGATCATCGTGAACAGGCCGTCGAGCGCCTTCTGCGTCACGTAGCGTTCGATCGTCGCGTCCTCCGCCTTCAGCAGTCCGAACTGCGACGCCTGACCGGCAAGGGAGTTGTACTGCCGGGCGAGCCCGTTCTGCGCCGTCACCTGGCTGACCACCGGGAGGAAGCGCTGGACGAGCTGGGGCTCCGTCCTGGCCTTGAAGAACTGCGTGACCGAATCGTCGCCGCCGGTGAGGATGCGCTTTGCGTCGTCGACGGTCATCGAGCGGATCGCGCTCGTGAGCAACTGACGTGACTGGGGAACGGCTTCTTCGGCGGCACGATTGATCGCCCGCTCGAGCTCATCGACTTCGCGGCCCTTGCCCATCAGCTTCATGATGCCGCGGACCCGCTGAAGATTTTCCGGCAGCGGAATCCTGACCTTCGGATCGCTCCAGAACCCGTCGGTCCTGCCCAGCGTCGCGACCGCGCTCGTCACGCCCTGGTCGAGCGCCGCCTTGAGGCCGGCGCTCGCATCCGAGCTCGACAGTTGATCGAGCGAGAACGCGGAAGCGATGCCGCCGGCGCATCCGAGTCCGACGACGAGCACGCCTGCAGCGAGTCCTGTCGCAACTTTCCTGATCATCGGTTCTCCCAGCTTGAAACGCCATCCTCCCGAACGCAACGGCCCGCCCTTTCCGTTCGCGCCTCGCCGACAGGCATTCTGCCTCGTCGGGGCTTGCGCTCGTCGCACCGCACTCGAGCCGACTTGCCGCTCAGATCCGCCGACGGCGGCCACGCGTGGCCGGCCCCGGCGCCATTGCGCTGTGCGACGTCGAGCAAGGACAACCGCCTGTGATCGGGCTCGGACCCCGAGCGATGAAGGCCGAGGTGACGGACCGCGGCCGTGTATTGAACCTTCGTTCAATACACGGCGCGGCGGCCCTTGCCTACTCTCCGGGCCGGTAAGCTGGAGGACCTGACTGCCGCCGCTGCCCAGGGCCGGGTGCCTTCTTCAAAGTCCGGCAGCGCGTCGGGCGGCTGGATCGAACGAGTTACCCGCTTGCGAACCGTTGTCCAAAAGGCGGGCGCGACGAAGGAACAGGAAATGACACCGAAGCTCGCTGCAGAATTTCTCGGAACGTTCTGGCTGGTTCTTGGCGGCTGTGGCAGCGCCGTACTGGCGGCCGCGTTTCCGGAGGTCGGCATCGGCCTGACCGGCGTTTCACTGGCGTTCGGCCTGACGGTCCTGACAGGCGCCTACGCGCTTGGACCGATCTCCGGCGGCCATTTCAATCCCGCGGTTTCAGTCGGCCTGTGGGCGGGCGGCCGGTTCCCGGCGTCGCAGCTCGTGCCATACATCGTCGTGCAGGTGGCCGGTGCGGTGGCCGCGGCGGGGGTGCTGTACCTCATCGCCAGTGGCAAGGCAGGCTTCGACCTGAAGGCCGGGTTCGCCTCGAACGGCTATGGTGAACACTCGCCTGGCAAGTACGGCCTTGGTGCCGCGGCGATCACGGAAGTCGTGATGACGTTCATGTTCCTGATCGTCATCCTCGGTGCGACTCACAAGCGTGCGTCCGCGGGCTTCGCCGGCATGGCCATCGGCCTCGCCCTGACGCTGATCCACCTGATCAGCATTCCGGTGACGAACACCTCCGTGAACCCTGCGCGAAGCACCGGTCCGGCGCTCTTCGTGGGCGATTGGGCGACAGGACAACTGTGGCTGTTCTGGGTCGCGCCGATCGTCGGCGCCCTGATCGCCGGATGGGTGTCGCGCACGCTCTTCGAACCGGAAGTCTGACCGCGGCATCGGGTTTGCCCGGCGGCCGAGCCTGGCCACGTGCCGCGTGCCGGCTTCGGAGATCCGGGAAGTCGCGGCAGGGAGTTGCCGACAGGAATCGAGCTAGAAGACGATCCGCGCATGTCCGCCGGACGGGGTCCTGGATGCGGCGCGGTCATGGACGTGCGACGGGTGCATTGGTCCCGGCCACGTTGTGCCAGTGCCTGCTGAGCGCCGACGCATGAAGCTATGCTACGAGCGGCCATTGCGCCTGACGGAAGCCCACCTTGTTTCGAACCCTCGCGCGCGAGCCTCTGGTCCACTTCCTGCTGATCGGCGCGGCGCTGTTCGCCCTGAACGCGTGGTTGCGGCCGGCCTCGGCGCCGGCTGCCGGCGGTGAAATCGTCGTCACCGAAGCGCGCATCCGCAACCTTGCGCGCAGCTTCGGGCGGACGTGGCAGCGCCCGCCGACGCGCGAGGAACTCGACGGCCTGGTCGAGTCCTACGTCCGCGAGGAAGTCATGGTCCGGGAGGCGCTGGCGCTCGGCCTCGATCGCGACGACGCGATCATCCGGCGGCGCCTGCAGCAGAAGGTGGAGTTCGTGTCCGAGGAAGCCGCTGCGCTGGCGAAGCCGTCCGACGGCGAGCTTGACGCCTACCTGAAGGCGCACGCGGACGTGTTCCGCCGCGAGCCGCGCATCACGTTTGCACAGGTCTACCTCGATCCGGCCCGGCGCAAGGCGACGGTCGAGGCGGACGCCAAGCGCTTGCTGGCGACGTTGAGCAGCGCGGGTGCGACGCCCGACCTGTCGAAGGCGGGCGACCCGCTGATGCTGCTCGAGCCGCGGTACGAGAACTCGACGCCGACGGAGGTCGCGCGGCTGTTCGGCAGCGACTTCGCCGGCGCGCTGACGAAGCAGCCGGTGGGCAAATGGGCCGGACCGATCCGCTCGGGGTACGGCCTGCATCTCGTGAAAGTCGATGCGCTCGTGCCCGGCGGCGCGCCCGCGCTCGCCGACGTGCGGCCGCTGGTCGAACGGGAGTGGGCCAACGCGAAGCGCCAGGAACTGTCGAAGGCCTTCTACGACAAGCTGCGCGCGAAGTACAGGGTCACCGTGCAGGCGACTGAGGCACGGAAGCCGTGATGCACCTTGCCCGGCTGCTTGCAGCGCTGGCGATCGCCGTCGTTGCGGTCGGTGCTGCGCACCCGCACGAACTGCAGCCCGGGTTCCTCGAACTCCGCGAGTCCGGGCCCGACCGCTACGACGTGCTCTGGAAGCTGCCTTCGCTGGGCGAAGCGTCGGACGTGCGCATGCCGCTTGCGCCCGTCTTCCCCGAAAGGTGCCGGCAGATCGGAACCGCGCGAACGGAGCGCGCCGGCACCGCCTGGCTCTTCGCGGCACAGCTGGAGTGCAAGGGCGGTCTCGCGGGGCAGGCGCTCGCCATCGAGGGGCTCGAGGCCTTCACGACCGACGTGCTGGTCCGCGTGCAGCACGCGGACGGCGGAGTCGAGACGCACGTGCTCAAGCCGATCCAGGCGTCGGTGACGCTGCGCGCCGCCGGGGACACGCGGCGCGGCGCGGGCGCCTATCTCTACCTCGGCGTCGAACACATCCTGCTCGGCGTCGACCATCTGCTGTTCGTGCTCGGTCTGCTGCTGATCGTGCGCGACCGCTGGATGCTGCTGAAGACGGTGACGGCGTTCACGATCGCGCACAGCATTACGCTGGCGGTCGCGACCTTCGGCGTCGCCAAGGTGCCGGCGGCGCCGCTGAACGCGGCCATCGCGCTGTCGATCCTGTTCCTCGGACCCGAGATCGTGCGCTGCTGGCGCGGGCAGACGAGCTTCACGATCCGCCATCCCTGGGTGGTCGCTTTCGCCTTCGGGCTGCTGCACGGTTTCGGCTTTGCCAGCGGGCTCGCGCAGCTCGGCCTGCCGAAGGGCGAGATCCCGCTCGCGCTGCTGCTGTTCAACGTCGGCGTGGAGCTCGGCCAGCTCGCCTTCGTGCTGACGATCCTGCTGCTCGAACGCTCGTTCCGCGTGCTCGAGATGCACTGGCCACGCATCGTCGAACGATTGCCTGGCTACCTGGTGGGCACGCTCGGCGCGTTCTGGACGATCCAGCGAGTGGCGATCCTGCTGCGGGGCGTCGCATGAGCCGCGCGGAGGCCCGGGCGTCTTCCGCCACGGCGGTCCGCGCCGCGCTGGCCTTGCTGGCCGTCCTGCCGGCCATCGCGCTGGCGCACGACGAGCGCGGCCAGGCCGCGGGGATCCTGGCGGGGCTCGCCCATCCGGTCTCGGGGTTCGACCACGTGCTGGCCATGATCGCCGTGGGCCTGTGGGGCGCGGTGCTCGGCGCGCCCGCGATCTGGGTGCTGCCCGTGGCGTTCCCGCTGGTGATGGCGTTCGGCGGGCTGATGGGGCTGCTCGGTGTGCCGCTGCCCGGCGTCGAGTTCGGCATCGCAGCGTCGGCGATCGTCCTCGGTGCGATGGTGCTGGCGGAGCTTCGGCCGCCATTGTGGGTCGCCGCGGCGCTCGTGGCGTTCTTCGCGATCTTTCACGGCCATGCGCATGGCCGCGAATTGCCGGCGGGGGCGAGCGCGCTGCTGTACAGCCTCGGCTTCGTCATCGCGACCGGCCTGCTGCACGGGGTCGGGATCCTGCTCGGATTCGCGCACCGCTGGAGCGCCGGGCGACTGGCCGTGCGCATCGCGGGCGGCGGCGTCGCGCTCGCGGGCCTGTTCTTCCTGTGGCGCGCGCTTGCATGAAGGGCAGGACCAACGTCCGGGTCGGGGTGGCGGCCGCGCTGCTGGGTGCCGCCGCCCCGGCGCGGGCGCACCTCGTCGAAACCGGGTTCGGGGGTTTCTACGACGGGGTCGCGCATGTGCTGCTGACTCCGGCCGATCTGCTGGTCGTCCTGGCGCTGGCGTTGCTGGCCGGGCAACGCGGTGCACGCGCGGCGCGCTGGACCCTGCTCGCGTTCCCGGCCGCCTGGTTCGCAGGCGCAGCGTTTGGCGCCTTCGTGCCAGGCGACGGCGCGCTCCCCGTTCTGACGACTCTGACATTCGGCGTGACCGGCGCGCTCGTTGCCCTCAACGCCAGGCTGCCGCCGGGCGCGGTCGCCGCGCTTTCGGTCGCCGTCGGACTGGTGCACGGCTACGTGAACGGCGCCACCATGGCGCCCGGCGGAGCAGGCGCGCTGGAAGTGACCGGTGCGGTCACTGCGGTGTTCTGTCTGTACACAGTCGTCGCCGCCTATGTCACCACGGTGCGCGTTGCCTGGGGGCGCATCGCGGTCCGCGTCGCGGGCAGCTGGGTGTCGGCGGCCGGCATCCTGATGCTGGGCTGGCTGGCCCGGGGCAGCGTGTAGGGGACGAAATCAGGTTGCCCGCCGCACGCCGATCCGGCGGGCAAGGTCGGGTCGCCGCACGGACCCGGACTCCTCGGCACGCGGTAGCATGGCCGAGGAGATGCATCCCATGAGCAAGGCATTCGTCAAGGAAAGCGACGCCGAGGACGACGAGGAACTCGAATCCCCGGGGGTC
>JAOUJD010000160.1 GCA_029883565.1 Burkholderiaceae bacterium | reverse complement strand
GAGGACGGTCTTGATGTCCCCGCGATGGGCCGCCAGCAGCTTTTCCTTGAGGCCGCCGATTGCCAGGACCTCGCCGCGCAGCGTGATCTCGCCCGTCATCGCCACGTCGGCCCGGACCGGAATGCCAGAGAGCGCCGAGACGAACGCGGTCGTGATCGCGATGCCGGCGGATGGCCCGTCTTTAGGGGTCGCGCCCTCTGGGAAGTGCACGTGCAGGTCGGTCTTCTCGAAGAGCTCGTCGCGGATTCCGAGGCGACGGGCGCGCGCGCGAACGACGGTGCGTGCGGCCTCGACCGACTCCTTCATCACGTCACCCAGGGAACCGGTGCGCTGCACGTTGCCCTTGCCGGGCATCGTTGCCACCTCGATCGTCAGCAGGTCGCCGCCGACCTCGGTCCACGCGAGTCCCGTGACCTGGCCGACCTGGTTCTGCTTCTCGGCGACGCCAAAGGTGAAGCGCCGCACCCCGAGGAACTTGTCGAGGTTCTTCGCCGAAACCTGGATCTTCTTGTCCTGGCTCTTCAGGAGCAGTTGCTTGACCACCTTGCGGCAGATCTTGCTGATTTCGCGCTCCAGCGAACGGACGCCCGCTTCGCGCGTGTAGTAACGGATGATGTCGCGGATCGCGCTTTCGGTGATCGCCAGCTCGCCCGCCTTCAGACCGTTGGTCTTCATCTGCTTCGGCAGCAGGTGCTGCAGGGCGATGTGCACCTTCTCCTCTTCCGTGTAGCCGGACAGGCGGATCACTTCCATCCGGTCCAGCAGGGCCGGCGGGATGTTCATGGTGTTGCTGGTGGCGACGAACATCACGTCCGACAGGTCGAAGTCGACCTCTACGTAGTGGTCCTGGAACGTGTGGTTCTGCTCGGGATCGAGCACTTCCAGCAGCGCCGAGGCCGGGTCGCCGCGGAAGTCCATGCCCATCTTGTCCACCTCGTCGAGCAGGAACAGCGGGTTGCGCACGCCGGCCTTGCCGAGGTTCTGCAGGATCTTGCCCGGCATCGACCCGATGTAGGTGCGCCGGTGGCCGCGTATCTCGGCCTCGTCACGGACGCCGCCGAGCGCCATGCGGATGAACTTGCGGTTCGTCGCCCGCGCCACGGACTGCCCCAGCGAGGTCTTGCCGACGCCCGGAGGCCCCACCAGGCAGAGGATCGGCGCCTTGACCTTGTCGACGCGCTGTTGCACGGCAAGGTATTCGAGGATCCTGTCCTTGACCTTCTCCAGCCCGTAGTGGTCGTCGTTCAGCACCTTCTCGGCATTGCCGAGGTCGTTATTGATGCGGCTGCGCTTCTTCCACGGCAACCCGACCAGCGTGTCCAGGTAGTTGCGCACGACGGTGGCCTCGGCCGACATCGGCGACATCAGCTTGAGCTTCTTCAGTTCCGACTGAGCCTTGTCGCGCGCGGCCTTCGGCATGCGAGCGGCACGGATCTTCTTCTCGAGTTCCTCGAGATCGGCGCCCTCCTCGCCCTCACCCAGCTCCTTCTGGATGGCCTTGACCTGCTCGTTCAGGTAATACTCGCGCTGGCTCTTCTCCATCTGCCGTTTGACACGCCCGCGAATGCGTTTCTCGACCTGCAGAATGTCGATTTCGGTCTCGAGCTGGGCGAGCAGGTGCTCAAGGCGTTCGTTCAGGCCCGGCATCTCGAGGATCTTCTGCTTCTGCTCCAGCTTCAGGGGCAGGTGCGCAGCGATGGTGTCGGCCAGGCGGCCGGCCTCGTCGATGCCGGCGATCGAAGTCAGGATCTCGGCCGGGATCTTCTTGTTCAGCTTCACGTACTGGTCGAACTGGCTGACGATCGCGCGGCGCAGCGCCTCGACCTCCGCGGTCGGCGCCATCTCGGGCACGATCGGCACGACATCGGCCGTGAAATGCGTGGCCCCGTCCTCGATCTGCTCGATCCGGGCTCGCTGCGCGCCCTCGACCAGGACCTTCACGGTGCCATCAGGCAGCTTCAGCATCTGCAGGATGCTGGCGACGCACCCGATTTCGTAGATGTCCTCTGCCGTCGGCTCGTCCTTCGCGGCGTTCTTCTGCGCGACGAGCATGATGCTCTTGCCGGCCTCCATGGCCGCCTCGAGCGCGCGGATCGACTTCGGACGGCCTACGAAGAGCGGAATGACCATGTGCGGAAAGACCACCACGTCGCGCAGCGGCAACAGCGGCAGGGTGATGCGTTCCGGCGGGAGAATTTGGGTGGACATGCGGAATCTTTCCTTCGGATGGACTTTCGACGCATATGCGCCCGGGCATGGGAAATGCAAGGGCGAGGCGTAACCCGATCTGACTCAATCTAGCACGTGAGGAGCGCGGCAGTGGGCCCGTCCGGACGGCTGCACAAGAGCCGGTCCGGGCGCGTGGTCCGCAGCTAGCGCGGCGCCCCGGCGACCTTCGGCTGATCGGAATAAATGAGCAGCGGCTTGCCGCCGCCGATGGTGTTCTCGTCGACGACTACCTTGACGACGTTCTTCGTGCTCGGCAGGTCGTACATCACGTCGAGCAGTACCCCCTCGACGATCGACCGCAGGCCGCGTGCGCCCGTCTTGCGCTTGATCGCCTTGCGCGCGATGGCGCGCAGCGCCTCCGGCCGGACCTCGAGCTCCACGCCCTCCATGAGGAAGAGTCGCTGGAACTGCTTCGCGAGCGCGTTCTTCGGCTCGACGAGGATCTCGACCAGCGCCTCCTCGCTGAGTTCGTCCAGCGTCGCGATAACCGGCAGCCGGCCGACCAGTTCGGGAATGAGGCCGAACTTGATCAGGTCCTCGGGTTCGACGTCGCGCAGGAAGTCGCCGACGGACCGGTCGGTGTGGCTCGTGACCGACGCCGCGAAGCCGATGCCGCTCTTCTCGGACCGGCTCCTGATGATCTTCTCGAGACCGTCGAAGGCGCCGCCGCAGATGAACAGGATGTTGGTCGTGTCGATCTGGACGAAGTCCTGGTTCGGGTGCTTGCGCCCGCCCTGGGGCGGCACCGACGCGATCGTGCCCTCGATCAGCTTCAGCAACGCCTGCTGCACGCCCTCGCCGGAGACGTCGCGCGTGATCGAGGGGTTGTCGCTCTTGCGCGAGATCTTGTCGATCTCGTCGATGTAGACGATCCCGCGCTGCGCCTTCTCGACCTCGTAGTTGCAGTTCTGCAGCAGCTTCTGGATGATGTTCTCGACGTCCTCGCCAACGTAGCCCGCCTCGGTCAGCGTGGTCGCGTCGGCGATCACGAAGGGGACGTTCAGCAGTCGCGCCAGCGTCTGCGCCAGCAGGGTCTTGCCCGAGCCGGTCGGTCCGATCAGCAGGATATTGCTCTTGGCGAGCTCGACATCGTCCTTGCTCCCGAGGTGCTTCAGTCGCTTGTAGTGGTTGTAGACGGCGACGGAGAGGATCCGCTTGGCCTTGTCCTGCCCGATGACGTACTGGTCCAGGATCGAGCCGATCTCATGCGGCGTAGGCAGGTCCGACCGGGTGCCGCTCGACGCGGAGTCCGCGGTCGTCTCGTCGCGGATGATGTCGTTGCAGAGGTCGATGCACTCGTCACAGATGAACACCGACGGCCCGGCGATCAGCTTCTTGACCTCGTGCTGGCTCTTGCCGCAAAAGGAGCAGTACAGGAGCTTTTCGCTCGAACCCTTCTTGTCGGACATAAGGAAGCGGGCGGGACCTCGTCTGCAGACGCGTGAAGATTACGGCTGTTCGCCGCGTTTGACAAAGATCTTGTCGACGAGTCCGTAGCTTACGGCATCCTCGCCAGACATGAAGTTGTCCCGGTCGGTGTCCTTGGCGATCTTCTCCACGGACTGGCCAGTCCGCTCCGCCAGGATGCGGTTCAGGCGCTCCCGCAGATACAGGATCTCCTTGGCGTGGATCTCGATGTCCGCCGCCTGGCCCTGCACTCCGCCCAGCGGCTGGTGAATCATGATCCTCGAATTGGGCAGCGAGTAGCGCTTGCCCTTCGCTCCTGCCGCCAGCAGGAAGGCCCCCATGCTGGCCGCCATGCCGATGCAGATGGTCGAGATGTCCGGCTTGATGAACTGCATCGTGTCGTAGATCGCGAGCCCGGCGCTGACGGACCCCCCGGGGGAGTTGATGTACAGCGATATGTCCTTGTCCGGATTCTCGGACTCGAGGAAGAGCAACTGGGCCACGACGAGGTTGGCCGTCTGCTCGTTGATCGGGCCGACGATGAACACGACCCGGTCGCGCAGCAAGCGCGAATAGATGTCATAGGCGCGCTCGCCGCGGCCACTCTGTTCGATGACGATCGGCACCATGCCGAGGCCCTGCGGTTCAAGCGACGTCGCAGCCATGTCCCGTTTGCTCATGCTTCCCCTTGCCCTTGTCAGCGGCCGCCGTGGCCCATGAGTTCGTCGAACGCAACCGGCGCGTCGACGACCTTGGAGCGCTCGAGCACCCAGTTGGTGACATTGTCCTCGAGCGCGACATTTTCGAGTTCGCCGAGCCGTTTGCGGTCCGACAGGTACCAGTTGATGACTTCCTGCGGCCGCTCGTAGCTCTGTGCCATCTCCTCGACCAGCTTGCGGATATGGTCGGGACGTGGCTGCAGGCCATTCTTGCGCACCACTTCGCCCAGGAGCAAGCCCAGACGGACCCGGCGCTCGGCCTGCGGCGCGAACAGATCAAGCGGCAGCGGTGCTTCCTTCGCCGCCACCCCGCGTGCGACGAGATCGTTGCGGGCCGATTCGCCCAGGCGCTGCTTCTCTGCCTCCACCAGCGACTTCGGAATCTCGAACGTCGCCACCGTCAGCAGGCCGGCCATCACGCTGTCCTTGGTGCGCGCCCGCAGCCGCGAGGCTACTTCGCGCTCGAGATTGGCGCGGATCTCGGTTCGCATCTTGTCGAGGTCGCCATCGGCGATGCCCAGCGACTGCGCGAAATGCGCGTCGAGCGGCGGCAGCACCGGTTGCTGCACCTTCTTCAGCGTCAACTCGAACTGCACCGCCTTGCCGGCGAGTTCCTTCGCCGTGTAGTCGGCCGGAAACGTCAGCGGAAAAGTCCTGGCCTCGCCCGGTCGCATCCCCACGACGGCCGCTTCGAACTCCGGAAGCATGCGTCCCTGTCCGAGCGCGAACGGGAAGTCCGTCGCCGTGCCGCCATCGAAGGGCGTGCCGTCCAGGGTTCCCTTGAAGTCGACCGTGACCACGTCGCCATCGGCCGCCGCGCGATCCACGTCCTCGTAGCTCGCGCGCTGCTTACGCATGATCTCGAGGGTGCGGTCGACCTCCGCGTCGCCGACCGGGCACACCGCCCGCTGGACCTGCACCCCGGACAGGTCGCCCACCTCGATTTCGGGATAGACCTCGAAGGTCGCCGAAAACGCGAGGTCCTGCGACCCTTCGACGGTGCGCGGCTCCAGCCGCGGCGCGCCGGCAACGCGCAGGTTGCCCGCGGTCACTGCCGAACTGAACGCCTCGCCCACCTTGTCGTTCAGCACTTCCGCATGCACCTGGGCGCCGTAGTTCTGGGCCACCATCTTCAGCGGCACCTTGCCCGGGCGGAAGCCCGGCAGCTTCACGGTGCGCGCAAGCTTGGTCAGGCGCGTCTGCACTTCCTTGTCGATCGCCTCGGCCGGAACGGTCAGGTCGATCCGGCGCTCGAGGGCGCCGAGGGACTCCACGGTCTGTTGCATCGTCTCAGATTCTTCTCGATTGGCCGCGCTCTACGTCTGCACTCAGCGGCGGCATGGCGTCAAAGTGCTGGTGCGAAGGGGGGGACTCGAACCCCCACGCCGGTGAAGGCGTCAGGACCTAAACCTGGTGCGTCTACCAATTTCGCCACCTTCGCGCCGCGACCGCGTGCCGGTTCTTCAACCGCACCCGGTTGCTTCGCGGAACGAAGGCGTGATTCTAGCGGAACCACCCTCGCCTCGCGGCCAGGTGCGGGTTGCAGCAGTTTCCGGGGTGCGGCCGTGGCTACGGCTGCCTGTGCTAGCTTCGTCGGCATGGGGGTCGGTCACTACGAGAACTTTCCGGTCGCGTCGGTGCTGCTTCCGGCGTCGCTGCGTCCGGCGGTTCGCGCCATCTACCGGTTCGCCCGCACCGCGGACGACATCGCGGACGAGGGGGATGCCGCGACGGAAACGCGACTGGCCCAGCTGCAGGCGCTGGACGATGAACTGCGCGCGCTGGGCCCGACTTCGGAGCGCTGGCCCGACCTTGCGGCAGCCGTCGCCGCGCACGGCCTGGCAATTGGTCCCTTCCGCGATCTGCTGTCCGCGTTCGCGCAGGACGTGACGACGACGCGCTATCAGGACTGGCCCACCCTGCTCGACTACTGCCGCCGTTCCGCCAATCCGATCGGGCGGCTGCTGCTCGCCCTGTACCGCCGCTCTGAGCCACGCCTGCTGGCGATGGCCGACGCGATCTGCACCGGCCTGCAGCTGACGAACTTCTGGCAGGACGTCGCGCTCGACTGGGCGAAGGGACGTGTCTACCTGCCGCAGGAGGACCTCGGCCGGTTCGGAGTCTCGGAGGAGCAGATCGCCAGCCAGCGGGCCGACGACGCGTGGCGGTCGCTGATGGCCTACGAAGTCGACCGCACCCGCACCATGCTGCGGTCCGGCGAGCCGCTGGCGGCGGCGCTCGGCGGCCGCATCGGGCTGGAACTGCGGCTCGTCGTGCAAGGCGGCCTGCGCATCCTCGAACGGATCGACTCCGCGCGTGGCGACGTCTTCCGGCACAGGCCACGGCTGACCGCACGCGACTGGACGGTGATGGCGCTGCGCGCGTTGCGCCCGCTTCCAGCCACCGCACGGCTTTCCGCGAGCGCGTGACGCAGCT
>JAOUJD010000159.1 GCA_029883565.1 Burkholderiaceae bacterium | reverse complement strand
GTGCCGCAAGTGGGCAAGGAACTCGGCTGACGGTCCGGGCCATGCCAGCGCGGGGCACAGCGTCCGCGGCTCGCCGTGATCCTGTGCCCTTCTTGTTTACTCCGTAGGAAAGAGCCATGAGCTACGTTGCCCCGATCAAGGACATGCAGTTCGTCCTCCAGGAACTGGTCGGACTGACCCAGATCCAGAAGCTTCCCGGCTGCGAGGACGCGACCGACGAAACAGTGGCGGCGGTGCTGGAGGAGAACGCGCGCTTCATGGGCGAAGTCGTCGCACCGCTGAATCGCACGGGCGACGTCGAGCCTGCGACATGGAACGACGGGCGAGTGACGACGACCCCCGGCTTCAAGGCGGCGTTCGACGCCTTCGTCTCCGCGGGGTGGCAGGGCGTGCAGCACCCGTCCGAGTTCGGCGGCCAGGGCCTGCCGAAGATCGTCGCCGCGCCCTGCATGGAAATGCTGCAGTCGGCGAACCTGTCGTTCGCCCTGTGCCCCCTGCTGACGGACGGCGCGATCGAGGCGCTGCTGACCGCCGGGTCGGATGAGCAGAAGGCGACTTACATCCATCGACTGATCGATGGCAGCTGGACCGGGACGATGAACCTGACGGAGCCGCAGGCCGGTTCCGATCTGGCGCAGGTCCGCACGCGTGCCGTGCCGCAGCCGGACGGAAGCTACCGCCTGTTCGGACAGAAGATCTTCATCACCTTCGGCGAGCACGACCTCGCGGAGAACATCGTCCACCTCGTGCTCGCGCGCACGCCCGATGCGCCTGAAGGCGTGAAGGGAATCTCGCTGTTCATCGTGCCCAAGTTCCTGTTCGATGGGGACGGGAAGATCGGCAAGCGCAACGACGTCTACTGCGCGTCGATCGAGCACAAGCTCGGCATCAATGCGAGCCCGACCTGCGTGCTGCTGTTCGGGGATGACAAGGGCGAGGTCGGCGCAGGCGCCATCGGGCATCTGGTCGGCGAGGAGAACCGCGGCCTCGAGTACATGTTCATCATGATGAACGCGGCGCGCTTCCAGGTCGGCATGCAGGGGATCGCCGTGTGCGAGCGCGCATACCAGCACGCCGCCGCATACGCGAAGGAGCGCCTGCAGAGCCGGGCAGTCGAGGGTTCGGCGGGACCGGTCGCGATCATTCGCCACCCGGACGTGCGCCGCCTGCTGATGTTCATGCGTGCGAACACGGAGGCGGCACGCGCCGTCGCCTACGTGGCGGCCGGTTACAACGATCTGGCGCACCATCATCCGGACGCCGGCGCCCGCACGACAGCGAAGGCCGCTTATGACTATCTGGTTCCGATCGTCAAGGGCTGGCCAACCGAGGCTTCGATCGACGTGACGTCGGCCGGGGTTCAGGTGCACGGCGGCATGGGCTTTATCGAGGAAACCGGGGCGGCGCAGTACTACCGCGATGCGCGCATCCTCACCATTTACGAAGGCACGACCGCCATCCAGGCGAACGACCTCATCGGGCGCAAGACGAGCCGCGACGGGGGCGCCGTCGCGAAGCGATTCGTCACCGAGATGCGCGGCACTGCGGACGAACTCGAAAGGGCGGGCGGCGAGTGCGCCGCGATTGCCCGACGGCTGCGCGTGGCGGTGGATGCCTACGCCGCGACCATCGATTTCGTGGTGCGCGAGTTCAAGTCGGACGTGCGTGCGGTCTACGCAGGTTCCGTCCCGTACCTGAAGCTGGCCGGCGTCGTGCACGGCGGCTGGCAGATGGGGCGGGCAGCGCTGGCCGCGGCGCGGCGCCTGGCGCAGGGCGACGATCCGGACTTCCATCGGGCGAAGCTCGCGACCGCGCGGTTCTACGCCGACCACATCCTCGTGACGGCAGGCGGCCTCGCCGCCGCGGCCACCGAGGGCAGCGCCGGCACCCTCGCGCTCGAGGAGGCCTGGTTCTGAAGGCCCGGGGGAGGTCGTGGAATAGCTGGTCGCTATGAGGCGCATAGCAACAATCAATTTTCTGTATCAAGTTGTCGGGCGTAAATTCTGTTTCGAGCCGGGGCGCAAGAGACGTTCCGGGTTTCTTCCTTCGTGTGGATCAGCAACAGGAGATTTCGATGCAACTGAAGGGCACCAAGACCGAACAGAACCTTAAGGACGCGTTTGCCGGTGAATCGCAGGCCAACCGTCGTTACCTGTACTTCGCAGCGAAGGCGGACGTCGAGGGCTACAACGACGTGGCGGCCGTGTTTCGCTCGACTGCCGAAGGCGAGACCGGCCACGCGCACGGCCACCTCGAGTACCTCGAGGCGGTCGGCGATCCGGCCACCGGGCTGCCGATCGGCCCGACCAAGGCGAACCTGAAGGCGTCGATCGCCGGCGAGACCCACGAGTACACCGACATGTACCCGGGCATGGCGAAAGCGGCCCGCGACGAGGGCTTCGACGAGATCGCCGACTGGTTCGAGACGCTGGCCAAGGCCGAGCGGTCGCACGCCAACAAGTTCCAGAAGACGCTGGACGCGCTGGCTGACTAAGGGTCGCCGGGCAAACACCCGGCCGCCTCCTGCCCGCGCGCCGCGACGGCGCGCGGAATCCCCTCGGCCCGGCGCATGCCGGGCCGCCGGGGCCAATGAGTCCGATCACTACGGGAACCACCATGAAAGTCCGTGAGGGCAGCCTCGAGGCGCCGACCCGGCACCCGCTCGCATGGAAGAGCGCCGATTTCTGGAACGAGCAGGCGCTCGAGAAGGAAATGGAGCGCGTGTTCGACATCTGTCATGGCTGCCGTCGCTGTGTCAGCCTGTGCGGCTCGTTCCCCACGCTGTTCGATCTCGTCGACAACGGCCCGACCGGCGAAGTCGATGGCGTGCCAAAGGAGAAGTACAAGAACGTCGTCGACCAGTGCTACCTGTGCGACATGTGCTACATGAGCAAGTGCCCGTACGTGCCGCCGCACGCCTGGAACCTCGACTTCCCGCACCTGATGCTGCGGGCCAAGGCAGTGCACTTCCGCAAGAACGGCGCTCCGGCCACGGACCGGTTCCTGACCTCGACGGACAAGGTCGGCAGGTTCGCCGGAATCCCGATCGTCACTCAGGCGGTCAACGCGGTGAACCGCACGGCGCCCGCGCGCGCCGCGATGGAGAAGCTGATGGGCGTGGACCGCAACGCGTGGCGGCCCGACTTCGCATCGCGCACGTTCCGCTCGGAGGCACGGGGCAGCAGCGCCGCGCCCGTTCGAGACGGCGCGAAGACGCCCGGCAAGGTCGCGATCTTCTCGACCTGCTACGTGAACTACAACGAGCCGGGCATCGGGCACGACCTGATCAGGATCCTCGAGCACAACGAGATCCCGTACGTGCTGGCGGAGAAGGAGGCCTGCTGCGGCATGCCGAAGCTCGAGATCGGCGATCTCGACTCGGTCGAGAAACTGAAGGACATCAACATCCCGCAGCTCGCGCGCCTGGCGCGCGAGGGGTACGCGATCGTGACGGCGATCCCGTCGTGCACCCTGATGTACAAGCAGGAACTGCCCCTGATGTTCCCCGACGACGCCGACGTGCAGGCCGTGAAGGCGGCCATGTGGGATCCGTTCGAGTACCTGGTGGCGCGCAACAAGGACGGCCTGCTCAAGACGGACTTCAAGAAGCCGCTCGGAACCGTCTCGTATCACGTCCCCTGCCACGGCCGGGTCCAGAACGTCGGCCGCAAGACGGAGGAGATGCTCAAGCTGGTCCCGGACACGACGCTGAACACGGTCGAGCGCTGCTCGGGCCATTCGGGCATCTGGGGCACGCGCAAGGAGTTCCACGGCATGGCGATGAAGATCGGCAAGCCGGTGTTCAAGAACATGGCCGGCGCAAAGCCGGATTACATCAGCTCCGACTGCCAGCTCGCCGGTCACCATATCGAGCAGGGCATCGAACAGTTTGCAAAGGAGGCGCTGGGCGGCAAGACGCCGCAGGTTGCCCATCCGATCACCCTCGTGCGCATCGCGTACGGCTTGTAATCGAAAGGATTGCGGAGAATGACCATGGCCCAGATCTCGCGTGACAGCCTGCTGACGCTCGAGGCCTATGCAAAGCAGCGCCCCGAGTTCCGTGCGCGGGTGCTCGCCCACAAGAAGAACCGGACGGTGCGCCTGGGCGACCACATCACCCTGATCTTCGAGGACGAACTGACGGTCCGCTACCAGATCCAGGAGATGCTGCGGATCGAGAAGACCTTCGAGGAGTCGGGCATCCAGGACGAACTGGACGCCTACACGCCGCTGATTCCGGACGGCTCCAACCTGAAGGCGACGATGATGATCGAGTACGAGGATCCGGTCGTGCGCAAGGGCGAGCTCGCGAAGCTCAAGGGCATCGAGGATCGGGTGTACGTGCAGGTCGACGGACAGCCCAGGATCTACGCGATCGCGGACGAGGACCTCGAGCGCGAGAACGAGGAGAAGACCTCGTCCGTGCACTTCCTGCGCTTCGAATTCGAGCCCGCGGCCATCACGGCGCTGAAGAAGGGCGCGGCGATCGCGATGGGTGTCGACCATCCCAACCTCGCAGTGCGGCTCGACGAAGTCGCGCCGCAGGTCCAGGCGGCGCTTGTCCGGGACTTCAGGTAGCGATCCGTTCGAGCGGATCCCGGTCGACGACCCCGTCGTCGGCCCGTCCGCCCAGGTGAAGATCGCCCGCAAGGGCCGCGGTGCGGTGTCGAATCTCGCGCACCGGTTCGAATCGGTGCAGCGGGTCGCAGACGGCGAGGTGCTGCCCAGCGACGGTGGCGAGGAGGATGCGCTGCCTGCGCTTGCCACGTCGGTCACGCTCGAGACCGCGCGCTCCATCATCACGCGCAACGATTCCCCAGACATCGGCTTCGATCGCTCCATCAATCCGTACCGCGGCTGCGAGCACGGCTGCATCTACTGCTACGCGCGACCGACGCACAGCTACCTGAACCTGTCCCCGGGACTCGACTTCGAAACCCGGCTGGTCGCCAAGAGCAACGCGAGAGAGCTGCTCATCCGTGAGCTCGCGGCACCCGGCTACGCGCCCGACGTGATCGTCGTGGGCGTCAATACCGATGCCTATCAGCCGATCGAGCGCGAACTGGGCCTAACGCGCGGCATCCTCGAGGTCCTGACCGCGGCTCGGCATCCGTTCGGCCTCGTAACCAAGTCGTCGCTGGTCGAGCGCGATCTGGACCTGATCAGCGGGATGGCCGCGCTGCAACTCGTTTCGGTCAGCGTCAGCATCACGACTCTGGACGCCACCCTGTCGCGCATCCTCGAGCCGCGCGCGGCCAGTCCGCAGCGACGCCTGCGGACCGTGCGCACGCTGGTGGCGGCGGGTGTCCCGGTGCGCGTCAACGTGGCGCCGATCATCCCCTTCATCAATGAGCCGGAGATCGAGGCAATCGTCGAGGCGGCCGCCGCCGCAGGCGCGAGCGATGCGCACTACACGGTGGTGCGCCTGCCGTGGGAAGTCAGCCCGCTGTTCGAGCAGTGGCTGCAGGCGCATTTTCCGGATCGGGCGCAGCGCGTGATGAACCGCATCCGGGAGATGCGCGGCGGCAGGAACTACGACGCGCAGTTCGGGCGGCGGATGACGGGCGCGGGGACATGGGCTGAACTGATCGCGCAACGCTTCAGGCGCGTCACGACGCGGCACGGCTTCACCGACGTCCGCCCATCCCTGCGCCTCGACCTGTTCGCGCCGCCGCGGCCGCTCGCGCCGCAGCTCGACCTCTTCTGACCGCGGGACGGTCAGCCACCGGGTCGCGCGATGCTTTCGAAGTAGGTCTGGAAGAGGAGTGCGATCGTCGACATCAGCACGATCGCGCCGGCGGCGAGCGAGCCGATGGCGACCAGCACCGCGTTCCATCCGCTGTGGTTGCGCCGGTCACTGCCGGCATTGAAGCGCGCATCGAACTTCTCGTCCGGCATCAGCGCCAGCACCAGCGCCTGCAGGAAACCGGCGACGACCGGCACCATGGCGATGAAGAAGGCCGGCGTCTGGTACCAGTTGCGCACCCCGATCAGCAGGGGCAAGGCACCCAGGCTCACGCCGAGCGGCAGCCACCACAGGCGCTGGCCAAGGTAGACGCGGTTCAGGCCCAGGGCCCCGGTCACCGCCGCGAGCAGGGCGGCGAGGGCCTTGTGGCGAAATCGACTCATTGCGGCCCGATTCTAGTGCCGCCGGGAGTGGCCGCGGCGCCTGCCGGAAGCCTCCATGGCCTGGCTTGCCGAGGCCCCGGTGCCCCGGCTACAATCGCGAGTTTTCCGCGGTGCGGCGGCGTGTGCTCGGCCGCGCCGGTTGCGGACAGAACCGCAGGACACAGACAAGGAATTCCGATGGTTGTCATTCGCCTGGCCCGGGGCGGCGCCAAGAAGCGTCCGTTCTTCAACATCGTAGCGACCGACTCGCGCAACGCGCGGGACGGCCGCTTCATCGAGCGCGTCGGGTTCTACAACCCGGTGGCTTCCGGCAACGAGCAGCGTTTCCGCATTGCCGAGGATCGCCTGAGCTACTGGACCGGCAACGGCGCCCAGCTGTCGCCGACCGTCGCGCGACTGGTCAAGGAGCACGCTCCCGCCAAGGCCTAGTGGCGGCCGCGGCATCGGGCGTCGGTCCGATGGAAGTACCGCCGGCTGATCTCGTCGAACTCGGAGCCGTACGCGGTTCATACGGCGTCAGGGGTTCGGTGCGGATCGCGCCGTTTGCGGCGGACGGCAAGGTCCTCGAGGCGGTCGCCGGCTGGTGGCTGATCCGGGGAGGCAGCCGGGAACGGCTGTCGGTCCAGTCCTGTCGCCGGCACGGAACGGCAATCCTGGCCAAGTGGGCCGGGTGTGAGTCAAAGGA
>JAOUJD010000011.1 GCA_029883565.1 Burkholderiaceae bacterium | reverse complement strand
CCGTCGTCCAGTTCGAGCAGAGGCACGTAGCCTTTCGGCTGGATGGCGCGGTAGTCATCGCCGGCCTCGGTCGTCTTGTTCTTCGTGTCGACGCGTACCAGCGTCAGGGGAATGCCTGCCTCGCGCGCCACGATGTGCGGGGACAGCGAGCAGGCCCCGGGTGAGAAGTACAGCTTCATGTCGTCGGTTCCTCTCGAGCCGGTTGTTCAGGCGGTCTGCAGCTGGCCGGACCGGTCGCGAGCGGCGACGCTGCCAAGGGCATGCGCGCCATCGCCCAGCAGCGCCTGCACGAGCGCCGCGGCCGTCAGGAATGCCGGGTACTCCCAGCCGCCTTTCGGGGCACTGAACATCCAGCCGTTGCCGAGGTGGGCCCAGGTGGCGCCGAGAAGGATAGGGACCATGACGGCGGCCACCCAGCGCGTGCCGACGCCGAGGATCAGAAGGGCGCCACCGACGAGTTCGGCTGCGAACGTCGCATAGCCCAGGACGCCGGGAAGGCCGAGGGACTGAAAGAACTGGGCGGTGCCGGGCAGGGTGAAGACGAACAGCTTGAGCAACGCATGGGCGACGAACATCGTGCCGAGTGAAAGGCGGAGCAGCAGGGCGGCGTATGGGGCCGTGCGGGAATCGATCATGGGGGTTCTCCTGTTGATGGCAGGCCACGGATGCGGCCGATGTGCGAACAGTAGGGATCCGGAATCGAGGGATAAATAGGACCCTTAGCAAATGATTGTCCCTAGAAATGGCACAATCGGATGATGGATCGATGGTCTGCAATGCAGGCGTTCGTTCGCGTGGTCGAGGCCGGGAGCTTTGTCGCCGCCGCGGATCGGCTTGGCATCTCGACTTCGTCCCTGTCAAGGCTGGTGGCTGATCTCGAGCAGCATCTCGGCGCCCGATTGCTGAACCGGACCACGCGGCGGCTGTCGCTGACCGAGAGCGGGCAGGCGTACTACGAACGTTGCGTGACCTTGCTCGGCGACCTCGCCGAGGCCGAAGCCCTCGCCGGGCAGGCGGCGGCGCAGGCCCGCGGCACGCTGCGGCTGACGTGTTCGTACAGCATGGCCGAGCAACGGGTTGCTCCGGCGATCGCGTCCTTCGAGCGCCGCCACCCGGCGGTCAAGTTCGAACTGGTCGTCTCGGACCGCATCGTCGACCTCGTGGAGGAGGGGTTCGACCTGGCGATCCGGGTGGGTCCGGTCGGCAGTGACCGGCTGGTAGCGCGCCGGCTCGGCTCGATGCACCTGCTGCTGTGTGCCGCGCCGTCCTACCTGGAGCGCCGCCCCGCGCCCGCGAACCCGGCCGACCTCGCGCATCACAACGCGCTGACCTACGCCTACGCCGCCTCACCGCGGCTCTGGCGTTTCACGGACGCCGCGGGATCGGTGCAGGAGGTCAGGGTCGCGGGAACGCTGCATGCCAACAGCGGGGATGCGCTGCGTGCGGCGGCGATCGCGGGCCTCGGGGTCATCTGCGAACCGGACTTCCTGCTCGAATCCGCGATCAGGCGCGGCCAGCTGACGCGCCTGCTGCCCGGCTACACGGGCGGTGGCGGCGACATCTGGGCCGTCTATCCCAGCCGGCGTCACCTCTCCCTGAAGGTGCGCCTGTTCGTCGACCACATCGCCGCGGCCTTCGGCGACTCGCCGAAGGCCGATTCCGCGACGCAGCAATAGTCCGGCTCCTCTAAATGCCCGATTGACGCATGGCGTCCGCTCGGAAATAGTACGAACGTTCGTTTTTTAACTGCGCGCCCGTGCCGCATGGCGGCGCGCCGTTCCGGATTGCCCATGCCCATCACGTCCGCACTGTCGACGCTTGCCACCGCGCTGCGCCCCCGCAAGGGTGAGATGACGCGCGCGGCGATCGTCGAGGCCGCGATGGCGATCGCGGCCCGCGACGGCCTCGAGGGCCTGACCATCGGGACGCTCGCAGACCAGATGCAGATGAGCAAGAGCGGCGTCTTCGCGCACTTCGGTTCGCGCGAGGACCTGCAGCTCGCGGTCCTGAAGGAGTACGTGCGGCGTTTCGTCGACGACGTGCTGCGGCCGGCGGTCGCGAAACCGCGCGGCCTGCCGCGTCTCGAGGCGATCCTCGACCGCTGGGTCGCGTTCCTCGCGCGGGAGATCACGCTCGGCTGCATCATGATCGCCGGCGCGGTCGAGTACGACGACCGCCCCGGCCCCCAGCGCGACGCCATGGTGGCAATCATCACCGGCTGGCGGGCCGAGCTCCTCAAGGCCATCCGCCAGGCGGTGCGCGAAGGGCACCTGCGTCCCGGCACCGACGCGCCCCAGATGGTGTTCGAGATCTACGGCCTGATGCTCGCCATGCACCAGGACGCGCGGTTGCTGCGCTCGGCCGACAGCGCTCGGCGCGCCCGCGCCGGTCTGCGACACCTGCTCGAGGCCGCGCGCGCCGAGCCCGCACCTGCCACCGCTTCAACCCGCCGCCGTCCGCCCATTCAGGCGACGGCCGCACGCACCAGGAAGTAAGGAGACCCGCAATGCCGTCCTACAAGGCCCCGTTACGCGACCAACAGTTCGTCCTGCACGAAGTGCTCGGCGCCGTCGATGCCCTGAGAGAGATGCCGCGTTACGCCGAACTCGACGTCGACACCGTCAACCAGGTGGTCGAGGAGGCGGGCAAGTTCTGCGAGGACAAGCTGCTGCCGATCAACGCCTCCGGTGACCAGGAGGGCTGCACCTACGATCCCGCGACGAAGGCCGTCAAGACCCCGGCCGGGTTCAAGGAGGCCTACGACGATTTCCGCGAGGCGGGCTGGCAGGGACTGGCGGCCGAGACGGAGTACGGCGGACAGGGCCTGCCGCACCTGCTGCAGATCGCGTTCTACGAGATGCAGTACTCGACCAACCAGGCGTGGGCGATGTACCCGGGCCTGACGATCGGCGCCTACGAGTGCCTCCTGAAGCACGGCTCCAGGGAACAGAAGGACCTGTTCCTGCCGAAGATGACCACCGGGCAGTGGACGGGCACGATGTGCCTGACCGAGCCGCACTGCGGGACCGACCTCGGCATGCTGCGCACGAAGGCCGAGCCGCAGGCCGACGGCAGCTACAGGCTGACAGGCGAGAAGATCTTCATCTCGTCGGGCGAGCACGACATGGCCGAGAACATCATCCACCTCGTGCTCGCGCGGCTGCCGGACGCGCCGCAGGGCACCAAGGGCATCTCGCTGTTCATCGTGCCGAAGTTCGTGCCGGTCGGCGCCGGCGCCGACGCGAAGGTCGGTGCCCGCAACGGCCTGTACTGCGGCGGCCTCGAGCACAAGATGGGGATCAACGGCAACTCGACCTGCCAGATCATCCTCGACGGCGCCACGGGCTGGCTGGTGGGCGAGCCCAACAAGGGCCTGAACGCGATGTTCGTGATGATGAACGGCGCGCGGCTGGGTGTGGGCGTGCAGGGCCTGGGGATCACGGAGGTGGCCTACCAGAACGCGGTGGCCTACGCGAAGGAGCGCATCCAGGGCCGCTCGCTGTCCGGTCCTGCGGCACCCGACCAGCCGGCCGACCCCATCATCGTGCATCCGGACGTGCGCCGCATGCTGCTCACCGCGCGCGCCTATGCCGAGGGCGGGCGCGCCTTCGCCTACTGGGTCGCGCTGATGGCGGACACGCAGCTCAGCCACCCCGACCACGACAGGAAGAAATTCGGCGCGGACATGATGTCCCTGATGACGCCGATCGTGAAGGCGTTCATGACCGACAACGGCTTCCTGTGCGCCTCGGAGTGCCTGCAGGTCTTCGGCGGGCACGGCTACATCCGCCAGTGGGGCATGGAGCAGTTCGTGCGCGATGCCCGCATCAACATGATCTACGAGGGCACCAACGGGATCCAGGCGCTCGACCTGGCCGGCCGCAAGATCCTGATGGACAACGGTGCGAAACTGCGCGCGTTCGGCCGGATGGTCACCGAGTTCATCGAGGAGAACGGCACCCGACCCGACATGAACGAGTTCGTGACGCCGCTGGCGGACATCGGCGACAAGGTGCAGAAGCTGACCATGGAACTCGGGATGAAGGCGATGGCGAACCGCGATGAAGTCGGCGCGGCCGCGGTGCCGTACCTGCGCACGGTGGGGCATCTCGTCTACTCGTACTTCTGGGCGCGGATGGCGAAGGTGGCGCTCGAGCGCGTCAAGGCCGACGGCGACGCGGTCGACCCCTTCTACCGCCACAAGCTGATGGTGGCCCGCTTCTACTTCCAGCGCCTGCTGCCCGAGACCGCGACCTCGATCCGCGCCGCGCGCGCCGGATCGGCGACCCTGATGGAACTGCCGGCCGACGCCTTCTGACGGGGGCGCCTAGACTTGTCGGAACCCTCGACGAGACGACGCAGCAAGGACAACAAGCGAAAAGAAGTGTCAGGATCAATCGGAGAATGAGATGAGCAACTTCGTCGTACGCAAGGTCGCGGTGCTGGGCGCTGGCGTGATGGGCGCGCAGATCGCGGCGCACTGCGTGAACGCGCGCGTTCCGGTGGTGCTGTTCGACCTGCCGGCCAAGGACGGGCCCAAGAACGGCATAGTCCTGAAGGCCATCGAGAACCTGAAGAAGCTGAATCCGGCGCCCCTCGGCGTGAAGGCCGATGCGCAGTACATCGAGGCCGCCAACTACGACGACGGCCTGGAACTGCTGCGCGGTTGCGACGTGGTGATCGAAGCCATCGCCGAGCGGCTCGACTGGAAACACGATCTGTACGGGAAGATCGCTCCCTACGTCGCGCCGGACGCGATCCTGGCCTCGAACACGTCGGGCCTGCCGATCGCCAAGCTGGCGGAAGCGATGGACGCCGGCCTGAAGGCGCGTTTCTGCGGCGTGCACTTCTTCAATCCGCCGCGCTACATGCACCTGGTCGAGCTGATCGCCACGCCGGCGACGCGGCCGCAGATCATGGACGACCTCGAGACCTTCCTGACGAGCACGCTCGGCAAGGGCGTGGTGCGCGCGAAGGACACGCCGAACTTCATCGCGAACCGCGTCGGCATCTTCGGGATGCTCGCCACGATCAAGGAGGCGGAGAAATACGGCATTCCCTTTGACGTCGTCGACGACCTGACCGGGACCAAGCTCGGCCGCGCCAAGAGCGCGACCTTCCGCACCGCGGACGTGGTGGGCCTCGACACGATGGCGCACGTGATCAAGACGATGCAGGACACGCTGCCGGCGTCGATCGACCCGTTCGCCGCCCACTTCGCCACGCCGGCCGTGCTGAAGGCGCTGGTGGAGAAGGGCGCGCTCGGGCAGAAGGCCGGCGGCGGCTTCTACAAGAAGGAAGGCAAGGCCATCAAGGTGCTCGATCCGAAGAAGGGCGAGTACGTCGAGTCGGCCGGCAAGGCCGATGAACTGGTCGCGCGCATCCTGAAGAAGAAGGACGCCGCGGAGCGCCTGAAGCTGCTGCGCGAGACCGACCATCCGCAGGCGAAGTTCCTGTGGGCGATCTTCCGCGATGCCTTCCACTACATCGCAGTGCACGCCGAGTCGATCGCGGACACCGCGCGCGACGTCGACTTCGCGCTGCGCTGGGGGTTCGGCTGGTCGACCGGCCCGTTCGAGACCTGGCAGGCCGCGGGCTGGAAGCAGATCGCCGAGTGGGTGCGGGCGGACATCGATGCCGGTGAAGCGCTGGCCAGGGTGGCCCTGCCCAAGTGGGTGTTCGAAGGTCCGGTCGCGAAGGCCGGCGGCGTGCACACGCCGCAGGGCTCGTGGTCGCCTTCGCAGAAGAAGTTCATCGCGCGCTCGACGCTGCCGGTCTACGGCAAGCAGCTGTTCCGCGCCCCGCTGGCGGGCGAGACCGCGGTCAGCGGGCACAACGGCGGCAAGACCGTGTTCGAGGACGATGCAGTGCGGCTGTGGACGCTCGAATCCGGGCAGGCGTCCGAAGTCCTGGTGCTCTCGATCAAGACCAAGGTGCATGCGATCGGACCGGGGGTGATCGGCGGCCTGCTGAAGGCGATCGACCTGGCCGAGTCGCAGTACCGGGGCCTGGTGATCTGGTCGCCCGACGATCCCTTCTCGGTCGGGGCCGATCTGCAGGCCATGATGCCGGTCTTCATGTCCGGCGGCGCCAAGGCGATCGGGGCCGAAGAGAAGAAGATGCAGGACGCGTTCATGCGCCTGAAGTACGCGCAGGTGCCTACGGTCGCGGCCGTCAGCGGCATGGCGCTCGGCGGCGGCTGCGAACTGATCCTGCACTGCTCGCGGGCGGTGGCCTCCCTCGAAAGCTACATCGGCCTCGTCGAGGTCGGCGTCGGGCTGATTCCCGGTGCCGGCGGGCTGAAGGAAGGCGCGCTGCGGGCGGCGCAGGCCGCCGAGGCCGCCGGCATGACGGATGTGTTCCCCTTCATGAGGAACTGGTTCCTGAACGCGGCGATGGCCAATGTGTCGAAGTCGGCGCTGGAGGCCAGGCAGATGGGCTACCTGCGGCCGAGCGACCTGATCGTCTTCAACGGCCACGAACTGCTGTGGACGGCGATCGGCGAGGCCTTCGCGATGCATGCGACGGGCTACCGTCCGCCGCTGAAGCCCAGGGGTTTCGCGGTGGCCGGGCGCACCGGTGTGGCGACCATCAAGGCGCAGCTCGTCAACATGCGCGACGGCGGCTTCATCAGCCAGCACGACTTCTTCATCGCGAGCGGCATCGCGGACGTGATGTGCGGCGGCGACGTCGAGGCAACGGCGCAGGCGGACGAGCAGTGGCTGCTCGACCTCGAGCGCAAGTTCTTCATGCAGCTCGTGAATCACCCGAAGTCGCAGGAGCGAATGATGGGAATGATGTCCACCGGCAAGCCGGTCAGGAACTGACGGCGCGCGCCCCGGACATCCTTCAAATGCGGATGCGGCGGGGCCTCCGGGCCCCGCTGGAATCCACGCCAACCGAACAAGAGTTCTGGCAGGAGTGGTCATGACACGACAGATTCAAGACGCCTACATCGTTGCCGCGACGCGCACGCCGATCGGCAAGGCGCCGAAGGGCGCATTCCGCAACCTGCGGCCGGACGACCTGCTGGTCGCGGCGATCCGTTCGGCAATGTCGCAGGTGCCGACGCTCGATCCGAAGGCGGTGGAAGACGCCATCATCGGCTGCGCGATGCCCGAAGCCGAGCAGGGCCTCAACATGGCGCGCATCGCGGTGCTGCTCGCCGGACTCCCCAACAGCACCGGCGGCATGACGATCAACCGTTTCTGCTCGTCGGGCCTGAACGCGGTGGCGATAGCGGCCGACCGCATCCGCGTCGGCGAAGCGGACGTGATGATCGCGGGCGGTGCCGAGTCGATGAGCATGGTCCCGATGAGCGGCAACAAGCCCTCGTTCAACTCGGCCATCTTCGCGAAGGACGAGAATGTCGGCATCGCGTACGGCATGGGGCTGACGGCCGAGAAGGTCGCCGCCCAGTGGAAGATCACGCGCGAGATGCAGGACGAATTCGCGCTGCGGTCGCATCGCAAAGCGATCGAGGGCATTGCGTCCGGCGAGTTCAACGACGAGATCACGCCGATCGAGGTCGTGGAAAAGCTCCCGAACCTGGCCAGCGGCGAACTCGACGTGCGCACCCGGAGCGTGAAACAGGACGAAGGCCCGCGCGCCGACACGACGCTCGAGGCGCTGGCGAAGCTGAAGCCCGTGTTCGCCGCCAAGGGCAGCGTCACCGCCGGCAACAGCTCGCAGACTTCCGATGGCGCGGGCGCGCTGATCGTCGTTTCCGAACGGGCCCTGAAGCAGTTCAACCTGACGCCGCTGGCGCGCTTCGTCAGTTTCGCCGTCAAGGGCGTGCCGCCCGAGATCATGGGCATCGGTCCGAAGGAGGCGATTCCCGCCGCCTTGAAGATCGCCGGCCTCAAGCAGGACGACCTCGGCTGGATCGAGTTGAACGAGGCCTTCGCGGCGCAGGCGCTGGCGGTGGTGAAGGACCTCGGCCTCAACCCCGACGTCGTGAACCCGATCGGAGGCGCGATCGCCCGCGGTCATCCGCTCGGCGCGACCGGCGCGATCCGTTCGGCCACGCTGGTGCACGCGATGCGACGCCGCAACATCAAGTACGGCATGGTGTCGATGTGCGTCGGCACCGGCATGGGTGCGGCCGGCATCTACGAACTGATGTGAGCGCCCCGGGCGTGCGCGGCGACTCCCGCGTCGCGCGTGCGCCCCGGACGGTCGATCGGGCGGTCGGGCCTGCGACGGTCCGGCGCCCGTGGGCGGTGACGAGTCGACGCGACAGCCGACGGCGTCGCGTTTCCTGGCGTGCGGAGCGGCAGCGCCGGGCGTCGGGCAACGGAAACAACGGCGTGCGACGGGTTCCTCCTCCCGGGGATCCGTTGGCGCAGCGGAGCGTGGATGAAGCACACGACCGTCGCGGCGAACGACGGGTACCAGCTTTCGGCGCATACGTTCGGCGACGCGCACGCGGCGCGGGGCGGCGTGCTGATCGTGCCGGCGATGGGCGTGGAACAGCAGTACTACGCCGCGTTCGCGCAATGGCTCGCGCGCCGCGGCTACTTCGTGGTCACGTTCGACTACCGTGGCATCGGTCACTCGCGGCGCGGATCGTTGCGCGGGTTCGAGGCGGACGTGCTCACATGGGCGCGGCAGGACACCGCCGCGGTCCTCGCCTTCCTCCGCGGGCGCATCGACGGCAGGCCGCTGGCGTGGGTCGGCCATTCGCTCGGCGGGCAGATCCTCGGGCTCGTGCCCGGCCGCGAACACGTGGCGGCGACGCTGACGGTCGCCGCGGGCAGCGGGCACTGGCGCGACTACGTGCCGAGGCTGCGCCTGTTCGCGCCGGTCCTGTGGTACCTGATCGTTCCGGTGTCGGTGAGGCTCGCGGGCTTCTTCCCGGGGCGCCTGCTGCGCATGATCGGGGACATACCGGCCGGCGTGATGCGGCAGTGGCGATCCTGGTGCCTCGATCCGGAATACCTGTTCGGTACGCTGCCGGCCGAGGTGCGTTCGAGCTACGCGGCATTGAACCTGCCAGTGCTTTCGCTATCGTTCACGGACGACGAGTTCCTGACGCAGCGGAACATCGAGTCGCTGCACCGGTTCTACTCCGGCGCGACGATCGAGATGCAGCGCATCGCCCCGGAAGACATCGGGATGCCCGGCATCGGGCATTTCGGGTTCTTCCGCAAGCGCTGCGAGGCAACGCTGTGGCCGAGGGCCGGAGAGTGGCTGGACCGTCGCGTCCGGTCGCACCACTGAGGAGCGGAACGATGGGCGTGGCGGAACGTTTCTACGAAGCCTTCATGGTGCGGGATCACTACACGATGGGCCTGCTCTATGCCGAGCACGCGACCTTCAGCGACCCCGTCTTCCCGCTGCTGAACGCGAGGGGCGCGCGCCTCATGTGGCAGATGCTGCTGTCGCGCGCCGAGGACTTCGGCATCGAGGTCAACATCGTCGAGGACAGCCCGAAGCGGGCGCGGGTGGACTGGGTGGCCTACTACACCTTCACGGCGACACGACGCCCGGTGGTCAATCGCATCCATACCGAGATGACGCTGTCGGCCGGAAAGATCGTGCGGCACGTCGATACGTTCAACCTCTGGCGCTGGAGCCGCCAGGCGCTCGGCACCCGGGGCGCCCTGCTCGGCTGGACGCCAATCGTACGCAACAAGGTCAGGGCGCAGGCAGCGCATTCCCTGCGCGAGTTCGCGCGCGCGGCGGCCGACAACCAGGAGAAGCGATGAGCATCCGCACCGAGACGATCAATGGCGTCGCCCGCATCGAGATCGCACGACCCGAGAAGAAGAACGCGATCACCGCGGCGATGTACCAGGCAATGGCCGACGGTATCGCCGCGGCGCACGACGACGGCTCGGTCCGGGCGATCCTGATCCACGGGCAGAAGGACATCTTCACTGCCGGCAACGACCTCGAGGACTTCATGAACAACCCGCCGGCCGGGATGGATGCGCCGGTGTTCCGGTTCATGCAGGCGCTCGGTTATTCGGAGAAGCCGGTGGTCGCCGCCGTCAATGGCGCGGCGGTCGGCATCGGCACGACGATGCTGATGCACTGCGATCTCGTCTACTGCGCCGACAACGCGATGTTCTCGATGCCCTTCGTGTCGCTCGGCCTGTGCTCCGAGTTCGCGTCGAGCCTGCTGGTTGCGATGAATGCCGGCTACCACAAGGCGGTGGAGAAGTTGCTGCTCGCCGATCCGATCAGCGCCGAGGAGGCCAGCGAGATGAAGATCGTCAATCGCATCCTGCCGCCGTCCGAGGTGCTCGACTACGCAGTCAGGCAGGCCGAGCGCTTCAACAAGCTGCCGCCGGCGTCCGTGCGTGAGACCAAGCGCCTGATGAAGGCGAGCTGGAAGTCGATCACCGAGAAGATCATCGTCGACGAGGCAAAGTCGTTCGGCGCGATGCTGCTGAAGCCGGAGGCAAAGGAGGCGTTCACCGCGTTCTACGAGCGGCGCACGCCGGACTTCTCGAGGTTCAGCTGAACGAACGGACCAGCCATGCCGTTGCGCCAGGGGATGACGCCCGAGAAGCTGAACCACCGTAGCGGCGACAGCCTGCCGGCCTGGTTCGGCATGAAGGTGGTCGAGGTCGGCGAGGGACTGGTTGCGATGGAGTACGTGATCCGGCCGCAGCACCTCGCACCGAACGGTTACCTGCACGCGGCCTCCGTGATCGCCCTCGCCGACACGGCGGCGGGCTACGCGACGATCGCGCACCTGCCCGAGGGGGCGACGAACTTCACGACCATCGAGCTGAAGTCCAACTTCCTCGGCACCGCCACGGAAGGGTCCTTGCGCGCCGAGGCCCGCCCTGCGCACCAGGGCCGGAGCACGCAGGTCTGGGACGCGACCGTCAGGCACGTCGAAAGCGGCAGGACCATCGCGCTGTTCCGCTGCACCCAGATGATCATCTGGCCGAAGCAGCCGTGATCGACGTCGCCGCCAGGGCACTGCTGGGCCCCGTGCTGTACGCCCAGGCCTCGCGGCTGCGGCGGTCCGTGGTCGAATTGCCCGAGCCGGTCGGCGACCGTGAAGGATCTGCGGGAACAGGAGCGGTCCGCCTGCGCCTGCTGATCGCCGGCGACTCGAGCGCCCTCGGCGTGGGTGCACCGACGCAGGAACAGGCGCTGTCAGGCCAGATCGTGCGCGAACTGGTCGCGCTGACCGGCCGTACGGTGCAATGGCAGCTGGTGGCCCAGATCGGCGCCCGCTCGGAGGACGTGCTGAAGCTGCTGAAGAGCAGCGTCGTCAACGCCGCCGACGTCGGCCTCGTCGTCGTGGGCGTCAACGACATCACCAAGGAAGTGCCGCTGGCACGGGCGTTGCGCTGGCGCGGCGAGATCGCCGGCGTCATGCGGGCACGCGCTGGAGTGAGGCATGTGGTCTTCCCGGCGCTGCCCGAGATGGAGAAGTTTCCGGCGCTGCCGCAGCCGCTGGCGTGGTACGCGGGGCACCACGCCGCCCGCAACAACAGCGCGCAGGCGGCGTGGGCGGTCGGCCAGCGCCGCGTGAGCCACGTCGCGATGGATGGCGTGATGGATCCGGCCCTGATGGCGGACGATGGCTTCCATCCGGGGCCCGGCCTGTATGCCAAGGTGGGCCGGCGACTGGCCGCGCACATCGACAGCGAGGTGCTGCCGCGCCTCGACAGGAACGAGGGAAGGGCATGAACCTCAAGGGCAGGACGATCTTCATCTCCGGGGCATCGCGCGGCATCGGGCTCGCGATCGTCAAGAGGGCCGCCGCCGACGGCGCCAATGTCGCCATCGCCGCGAAGACGGTCGATCCCAATCCCAAGCTGCCGGGCACGATCCACAGCGCGGCGGCGGAGATCGAGGCGGCGGGCGGCAGGGCGCTGGCGCTCCAGTGCGACATCCGCGACGAGGAACAGGTGGTCGCCGCGGCGCGGAGGACGGCCGAGGCCTTCGGCGGCATCGACATCCTGATCAACAACGCCAGCGCGATCAACCTGACGCCGACCGAGGCGACGCCGATGAAGCGGTTCGACCTGATGTCCGGCGTGAACGTGCGCGGCACGTTCCTGTGCACGCAGGCCTGCCTGCCGTACCTCAAGCAGGCGGGTGAGCGCGGGCGCAACCCCCACGTCCTGACGCTGTCGCCGCCGCTGAACATGGATGCGCGCTGGTTTGCGCCCCACGTCGCGTACACGATGGCGAAGTACGGCATGAGCATGTGCGTGCTCGGCCACGCCGAGGAGTTCCGTCCGTACGGGATAGCCGTCAACGCCCTGTGGCCGCGGACCGTGATCCAGACCGCCGCGCTGCAGATGATTCCGGGCGTGCGGCCCGAGCACTGCCGCACCCCGCAGATCATGGCCGACGCCGCCTACGTGGTACTGACGTCGGATGCCGGCGCGACGACCGGCAACTTCTTCATCGACGACGAGGTCCTGAGGAAAGCGGGCGTGACGGACCTGGCCGGGTACTCCGTGGTTCCCGGCAGCCGGCAGTTGCTGCCCGACCTTTTCCTCTGACCAGACCGCTCCGCAAGGGTCGATGTCACATAAGGGCGCTCCCGGGCGCCCTTTTTGTTGACTCCGTCGAGGGCGGAAGCGGGCACGCTTCGGCTAGATTCACCCGGAACGGGCCGCCGGCCCGCCACTGGGACCCCAGATGAGAACGCCGCTGAACCGACTGCCAGCCGCCCGACTCGCCCGCATGATCGCAGGCCACGAAGTCACGTGCGAAGCCGTCACGCATTCGTTCGTCGACGCGATCAAGGAGCACGAGCCGGACGTGCGCGCGTTCGCCTGGTTCGACGCCGCGCGCGCGCTGTCGACCGCGCGCGAACTCGACATCGGGGACTGGCGCGGCCCGCTGCACGGGTTGCCGGTCGCCGTGAAGGACAACATCGACACCGCCGACATCCCGAGCGAGTACGGTTCGGCCATCTTCGCCGGTCATGTGCCGCATGCCGACGCCGCCTGCGTCGCCGCGTTGCGCAGCGCCGGCGGTTACGTGGCCGGCAAGACCGTCAGCGCCGAACTCGCCAACTTCACGCCGGGGCCGACCCGCAATCCGTACGACTTCGAGCACACGCCGGGCGGGTCGTCGAGCGGGTCCGCTGCCGCGGTGGCCGCGCACATGGTGCCGTTCGCGCTGGGCACGCAGACGGCCGGCTCCGTGATCCGTCCGGCCTCGTTCTGCGGCGTCGTCGGATTCGTTCCAACGCGCGGGCTGGTGCCGCGCTCGGGCGTCAAGGCGGTGTCGGACACGCTCGACGTCGTCGGCGTATTCGCGCGTTCGGTGGAAGGGGCCGCGCTGGTGGCGGCCGCTGTGGCGCTGTGGCCCGAACTGCAGCACGCCCCGTCGAAGGCTGCGCCGCCGTCCATCGGGTGGACCGCCACGCCCTGGGCCGCGCAGCTCGCGCCGTCGATGCGGGCCGCTCTCGAGCGCGTCGCGCGACTGCTCGCCACGCGCGGCGCCCGCGTCCGCGAAATCGCCTGGCCCTACGACGCCAATGCCAACGGGACCGCGTTCGCCGCCCTGGCCGACGCACAGGCCACAGTGCAGCTCTTCGAGACCGCGCGCGGCCTGGGTCCGGAGCTTCAGTACCGCAGCGACCTGCTGTCCGCCAGGCTGGCCACGATGATCGAAGAGGGGCGCGCGATCAGCGCGGATGGGTACGTGCGCGCGATCAAGGTCGGCCGCGAGTGCGCTGCCTCGGTCGACACCCTGTTCGGCAGCGCTGACGTTCTGTTCGCACCGAGCGCTCCCGGCGACGCTCCGCACGGCCTGGGAAGCACCGGCGACCCCCAGTTCAACCGTCCGTGGCACCTGCTCGGCGCGCCCCAGATCAGCGTCCCGGTGCCGCGCGACTTCGCGCACGGCGAATCGGGACTGCCGCTCGGGCTGCAGGTCGTCGGACGCCCTGGGGACGACGTGCGCACGCTTGCGGCTGCGCGCTGGGTGGAACAGCAGCTGGAGACCCTCTGACCGATGGGCATCGTCGTCGACCCCAAGGCGAAATTCGAGGCGACCGTGCCGGTCGTCGTCGTCGGCGCGGGTGGCGCCGGGGCGATGGCCGCGCTGGCGGCCCGCAACGCGGGAGTCGATGTCCTGCTGCTCGATCGGGACCCTTCGCCGGGCGGTGCGACGGCCCGCTCGTCGGGGATGATCCCGGCGGCCGGATCCGCCGCACAGGCCAGTGCCGGCATCAGCGACTCGCCGCAGCGCTTTGCCGACGATATCCAGGCCAAGTCAAACGGCAGCGCCGATCCCGTCCTGGTCGAGGCATTCACGCGCCAGTCGGCGGAAGTCCTGGACTGGCTGACGCGCGAGTACGGCATCCGGTTCGAACTCGTCGAGGGCCTGCCTCCCGGGCACACGGCGCGGCGCATGCACGCGCTGGCCGATCGCGGCGGGCCCACCCTGCTGTCGACGCTGCATTCGGCGATCCGCAACGCAGGAGTACAGCTGAAGGCGGGCGCGCTCGTCACCGATCTGGTTGTCGACAAGTCGCAGCGCGTTCTCGGCCTGCGCTACGAGCGCGCGGGCGGCAAGGCGGGCTACGTCGGCTGCAATGCTGTCGTGCTGGCGTCGAGCGGTTTCGCCGCCAACGCAGGGCTCGTGGCCGAGCATCTTCCTGACGTACGCGCCCTTCCGTTTGCCGGCCACGACGGCAGCCAGGGCGATGCGCTGAAATGGGGGCTCGAACTCGGGGCTGCCGCGGCCGATCTCGACGGCTTCCTCGCGCACGGGTCGATCGTGCTGGCGCAGCGCCTGCCGCTGCCATGGTCGCTGATGACCGATGGAGCGATCCAGGTGAACCGCGACGGCGAGCGCTTCGTGAACGAGCACGAGGGTTACTCAGAATCGGCGCTGTTCGTCCTCGCTCAGCCCGGGGGAGTCGCCTTCAACATCTACGACGCGCGCGTGCACGAAGTCGGGCTCACGATGCCGAACTACGCCGCGGCGGTCGAGGCCGGCTTCGTCAAGCGCGGCATGGCGCTGCGGGACCTCGCCGAGCAGCTCGGCATCCGGGTCGAGGGCCTGGAGGAAACCGTCGCGCTCGTCAACGCGCTGGCGTTCGACGACGATGCGGACGAGTTCGGTCGGCGTTTCCAGGCATCCGAGATGCTGCTGGGACCGTACTACGGCGTGCAGGTGAACGCCGCGCTGCTCGGCACCGAAGGAGGCCTCGCAATCGACGCCGGGGGGCGGGTGGCCCGGGCCGACGGGTCGAAGCTTCCCAACCTCGTTGCGGCGGGCGCCGCGGCGCGTGGCGTATCCGGGGACGCTGGCGGCGGCTACCTGGAAGGCAACGGGCTGCTTGCGGCCGTCGTCGGCGGCTTCAATGCGGGACGCACGGCGGCGCGGCTCGCCGGCTCATAGCGGCGGCAGCGCGCGGGGCTTGCGCCGGTCGTCTGTCGCCACATAGACCAGCATCGCCTCCGTCACCTTCACCACTTCACGCTGCAAGCGATTGCGTTCGGCGTAGACCTCCACTTCCACGGTGATGGACGTGGTGCCGGTCTTCACGATGTCCGCGTAGAAGCTGACGAGATCGCCCACGAAGACCGGCTGCTTGAACACGAACGAGGTGACCGCGATCGTGGCGACACGCCCGTTGGCGCGCCGCGCGGCAGGCACGGCGCCCGCGATGTCGACATGGGACATGATCCAGCCGCCGAACACGTCGCCATGGATGTTCGCATCCGCCGGCATCGGCATCATGCGCAGCACCGCGACGCGGTTGGCGGGGAGTCGCACGGTATCGGTCATCGTGTCCTCGCTCGATTCTTCAACGGTCGCGGGCGAGCGCGGCGCGTGCCATGCGGTCGACCACCGACGGCGCGACCAGCTTCAGCCACAGGCCGACGCGTGCCTTCGCGGTCATCACCACCTCGCGTTCGCGGTTGCGCATGCCCTTGATGATCCGGCGCGCACAGTCCTCCACGGTCATCGCGCCGGACTCCGAGAGTCCGGAGATACCGGCGGGCTCGCCGCGCGCGTTCCAGCCGCGGCGCCGGACTTCCGTCCGCACCACGCCGGGGAAGGCGGCCATGACCGCGATCCCGTGGTCGTCGGCTTCGATCCGCAGGGCCTCGAGAAAACCGTTCTGCGCAAACTTGCTCGCGCAGTAGGTCGTTCGCTCCGGCACGCCGGTGCGACCCGCCAGCGACGACACGCCGACGACCAGCCCTCGCGTCCGCTTCAGGCTCGGGTAGGCGTGGCGGACGCACCAGATCGTACCCATCGTGTTGATGCGGAACAGGCGTTCGAACGTGCTGAAGTCCTCGATCTGGTCGAAGCGCGCGTGCATCGATATGCCGGCGTTGGCGACGACGACGTCGATGTCGCCGAACGTCGTCACGGCGCGTTCCATCAGCCGGCGGCAGTCGCCCTCGACGCTGACGTCGGTTACGACTTCGATCGCCTCGGCGCCGAGCGACCGGCACAGCCGACGCACGCGTTCGAGGCCTTCGGCGCCGCGCGCTGCCAGGACCAGCTTCGGGTGCTCCGGAGCCAGCTGGCGGGCGATCTCGGCCCCTATGCCGTCGCTCGCCCCCGTGATCACGATGACCTTGTCCCCGAATTTCATGTTGCGTGTCCGGTGCTGGGATAATGCGCGGATGCAGAGCGTACATCGCGTGCGCCCGGCAGGTACGCGACCCCTGCGGCGTGGCGCGTGCGTGACGGGCGGGATCGGATCGGCCGGCCGGACTGCGGATGGGCATGCTGCGGTCGTTTGCCCGGCCGGCGCAGCCTGATGCGCTGGTCGTCGCCAAGGGAAGCGCTGCCGCCGGCCGGGCGGCGCAACGATTGGCACACGCTGCGCGCGTTGCTGCCCTATCTGTGGGCGCACAGGGGCCGCGTGCTGTTCGCGCTCACCTGCCTGGTCGCGGCAAAGCTGGCGACCGTCTCCGTGCCGATCCTGCTGAAGCAACTGGTCGACGGCCTGTCGCCGGCGCAGCAGGCGGCGACCGGGTTGCTCGTCGTGCCGGTAGCGCTCGTCGTGGCGTACGGCATGCTCCGGCTGTCGACCTCGCTTTTCACCGAACTGCGCGAGTTCTTCTTCGTCAAGGTGACGCAGGCGGCCATGCGCACGCTGGCGCTCAAGACGTTCCGGCACCTGCATTCGCTTTCCCTGCGATACCACCTGGAGCGCCGCACCGGCGCGGTGACGCGGGAGATCGACCAGGGGATCCGCGGCATCTCGTCGCTGATCAGCTTCACGCTGTACTCGATCCTGCCGACGCTGATCGAGATCACCCTGGTCGTGGGTTACCTGGTCTGGAATTACGAGGCCTGGTTCGCGGCGATCGTCGGCGTCAGCCTCTGCGTGTACGTCGCCTATACGGTGACGGTCACGAACTGGCGCACGCACATCCGCCGTCGCTGGAACGAACTGGAGAGCAAGGCGCAGTCCCGCGCCGTCGACTCGCTGCTGAACTTCGAGACAGTCAAGTACTTCGGCAACGAGGACTACGAAGCGCGGCGATACGACGAGACTCTGGCGGACAGCCAGCACACGGCCGTCCTGTCGCAGCAGTCGCTGAACGTGCTCAACGCCGGGCAGCAGGCCATCATCGCCGTCGCGCTGACGCTGATCCTGTGGCGCGCCGCCCTTGGCGTGGTCGAGGGCCGGATGACCATCGGTGACCTCGTGCTGGTCAACGCCTTCATGATCCAGCTGTACATCCCGCTCGGCTTTCTGGGCGTGATCTACCGCGAAATCAAGCAGAGCCTGACGGACATGGACCGCATGTTCCTGCTGCTCGAACAGCACCGCGAGATCGCCGATGCGCCGGACGCCGTCGCGCTCGCGGTCCGCGGCGCCGAGGTCCGCTTCGAAGGCGTCGATTTCGCGTACGACGCACGTCGGCAGGTGCTGCACGGCGTCACCTTCACCGTGCCGGCCGGCACCACGACGGCGGTGGTCGGCGCGACCGGCTCGGGCAAGTCGACGCTCGCCCGCCTGCTGTTCCGCTTCTACGACGTGGCCGCGGGGCGCGTGCTGGTCGACGGCCAGGACGTGCGCGCGGTCACCCAGGCAAGCCTGCGCGCCGCGATCGGCATCGTCCCGCAGGACACGGTGCTGTTCAACGACACGATCGAGTACAACATTGCCTACGGCCGGCCGGGCGCATCCCACGAGGACGTCGCCGCCGCCGCGAAGGCGGCGCACATCCACCACTTCATCGAATCCCTTCCGGACGGCTACGGGACGCTGGTGGGCGAGCGCGGCCTGAAGCTCTCCGGCGGCGAGAAGCAGCGCGTGGCGATCGCCCGCACTCTGCTGAAGCAGCCGGCCATCCTCGTGTTCGACGAGGCGACGTCGGCGCTGGATTCGCGGACCGAGCGGGTCATCCAGCAGGAGCTGGAAGGCATTTCGCGCAGCCGCACGACGCTGGTCATCGCGCACCGGCTGTCCACGATCGTGCATGCCGACCAGATCCTGGTCATGGACCACGGGCGCATCGTCGAGCGTGGGACGCATGCCGAGCTGCTGGCACGCCGCGGCGTCTACGCCGCGATGTGGGAAATCCAGAGCCGGGAGCAAGCCAAGGCTGAAGCCGCGCTCGCGGCCTGACGGTTGACGCTTCTGCGCGGGATGGCGCCGGCGGGTGGCGCCGCTACACTGCCGCGCGTCTCGGGGAGGGAACGAATGAACCGGATTTTCATCGGAAGTGTCCGTGGTGCCGTGGCGTCGGCACTGGTCCTGCTGGCCGGACCGCTCCTGGCCCAGGCACCGGCTGCCGCCGCGCAGCCGCCGACGCTCTCGAAGCTCCGGGAGTCGGGGACCATCACGATCGCCTATCGCGAAGCCTCGATCCCCTTTTCCTACCTCGACCAGAACAAGCGTCCCGTCGGCTATGCGTTGGATCTGTGCATGCGGGTCGTCGATGCGCTGCGCCGGGACCTGAAGATGCCTTCTCTGCGCGTCGAGCTGATCCCGGTGACGCCGGCCACCCGGATTGCAGCGATCAAGGACGGCAAGGCCGATCTCGAGTGCGGATCGACGACCAACAACGCATCCCGCCGCAAGGAGGTCGCCTTCAGCGTCACCCACTACTACGCGGGGGCGAAGCTGCTGACGCGGGCCGACTCCGGTATCGGCCGGCTGGCCGACCTGCGCGGCAGGTCGGTGGTCAGCACCCGCGGCACGTCGCCGCTGGCGGCGCTGCGAGCGGCGGAGGAGAAGGGCGTGATCGGAGGGGCCCGCATCCTGGAAGGCAAGGACCACGACGATTCCTTCGCGATCCTCGAGCGCGGCGAAGCCGAGGCGTTCGCGATGGATGACATCCTGCTGTACAGCATCCGGGCCAACGCGAAGGATCCGCAGCGCTGGGCGGTGGTCGGCGAGTTCATCTCGGTCGAGCCGCTGGCCATCATGTTGCGGCGTGACGATCCGGAATTCAAGAAGTTCGTCGACACCGTCCTGTCACGCGCGATGATCGATGGCGAAGCACGGGCGCTGTACAACAAGTGGTTCCTGGCGCCGATCCCGCCCAAGGGGGTCAACCTCGGCATCCCGCTGTCGCCGCTGATGCGCGACCAGCTGAGCTTCCCGACCGACAAGGTGGGCGACCAGCTGGGCGGATAGCCGCGCCCGGCGGTTCGGGGCCGGGGCGCAGAGGGGTTTTCGCCTAGGGCAGGGGAACCGGCCACGGCGGCACGTTTGCTAGACTCATTTCCCCTTCTGAGGAGACTCTCCCATGAAACTTTCCCGCCTGTTGCTGGCAGTGGTAGGCGCGGGCCTGGTGGCGACTGGCGCGAACGCCCAGGAGCTCACCGGCACGCTGAAGAAGATCAAGGACACCGGCACGATCACCGTCGGTCATCGCGAGTCCTCGATCCCGTTCTCGTACCTCGATGACAAGCAGCAGCCCATCGGCTATGCGATGGATCTGTGCGCCAAGGTCGTGGACGCTGTCAAGGCCCAGCTGAAGATGCCCGGCCTGAAGGTGGTGTACCAGCCGGTCACGTCGGCCAACCGCATCCCGCTGCTGCAGAACGGCACCATCGATATGGAGTGCGGGTCGACCACCAACTCGGTGGAGCGCCAGAAACAGGTTTCGTTCGGCCCGACCTACTTCGTGATCAACGTCTCGGCGGCGGTCAAGAAGTCCTCGGGTATCAAGGCGTTCGCGGACCTCGGCGGCAAGACCGTCGCATCGACCTCGGGCACGACCTCGATCCCGCTGCTGCGCGGGTACGAGAAGGCCAAGGGGATCGACTTCAAGGAACTGCAGGCCAAGGACCACGCCGAGTCGATGCAGTTGCTCGCGACCGACCGCGCACAGGCGTTCATCATGGACGACATCCTGTTGGCCGGCCAGATCGCCAACCAGCAGAACCCGGGCGAGTTCATGATCCTGTCCGAGTCGCTGCGCACCGAGCCCTACGGCATGATGCTGCGCAAGGACGATGCGCAGTTCAAGGCGCTGGTCGATGGCGCCGTGTCGGCGGTGTACAAGTCGGGCGAGATCAACAAGATCTACGCGAAGTGGTTCACCAGCCCCATCCCGCCGCGGAACATCAACCTGAACTTCCCGATGACCCCGGCGATCAAGGAAGCGTTCGCCAACCCGAACGACAAGGGCGTGCAGTAAGCGTCGCCCACTGCCCGGTTTGCGCCGGGCGGCGGCAGGCCAGGGGGCCGGAGGCGCATGGCGCTTCCGGCCCCTTGATTTTTGGGGCAAGCTTCGTCCCTGGAACCCGTCCATAGCCCGGCCTCCGCGGAGCGAACAAGGTGAACTACAACTGGAACTGGGGCGTCTTTTTTCAGCGTACGCCCGACGGCGACGCGTTCTACTGGCAATGGGTGGCGCAGGGTCTCGTCTGGACCCTGGCCGTTTCGGTGGTCGCCTGGATGATCGCGATGTCGGTCGGCGCCCTGGTCGGAACCATCCGCACGACCGAGAGCCGGTTTCTCGTCCGCTTCGGCAACGCGTGGGTCGAGCTGTTCCGCAATATTCCCCTGCTGGTCCAGATGTTCCTCTGGTACTTCGTGATCCCGGAGTTCATCCCGCCGCTGAAGCAGTGGATGATCCAGACGGAGCCGGCGTACGCGCAGTTCCTCGCCGCCGTGCTCTGCCTCGGCCTGTTCACCTCGGCGCGGATCGCCGAGCAGGTCAGGGCGGGCATCCAGTCGCTGTCGCGCGGCCAGCGCAACGCAGGGCTGGCCGTCGGCCTCACGCAGGCGCAGGTGTATCGCTACGTCCTGCTGCCGATGGCCTTCCGCATCATCATTCCGCCGCTGACCAGCGAGACGATGAACCTGATCAAGAACTCGTCGATCGCGCTCACGATCGGCCTGGCCGAGCTGACGTTCCGGTCGCGCGAGCTGGGGGAATACACGTTCAACTTCTTCGAGGCGTTCACGGCGGCGACCCTCATCTACATCGCGATCGCCATGTCGGCGAACCGGGTGATGGCGCTGGTCGAACGTCGCGTCGCGGTGCCCGGCTACATCGGCGGCGGAAAGTAGGGCGCGATGAACCTCGACTTCTCCGTCGTAGCGAACTCGCTGCCCTACCTGTGGAAGGGCATGCAGTACACGCTGCAGTTGACCGCCACGTCCGCGGTCGGCGGGCTGTTCTTCGGCACGCTGCTCGCGCTCGCCCGGCTGTCTTCGATCCGGCTGCTGTCGAATTCCGCGTCTGCTTACGTGAACCTGATGCGGTCGATCCCGCTGGTGCTCGTGATCTTCTGGTTCTTCTTCCTGGTGCCGCTGATCCTGCAGGGCATCACGGGGGCCGAGCGTCCGCCGCAGGTGGGGGCCGAGCGCACGGCGATCATCACCTTCATCATGTTCGAAGCCGCCTACTTCTGCGAAATCATGCGGGCGGGCATCCAGTCGATTCCGCGCGGGCAGGTGTATTCGGCGTATGCGCTGGGCCTGACGTATGGCCAGGCGATGCGGCTGGTGATCCTGCCGCAGGCCTTTCGCAACATGCTGCCCGTGCTGCTGACGCAGACGATCATCCTGTTCCAGGACACGTCGCTGGTCTACGTGATCTCGGCCACGGACTTCGTCGGCGCTGCGTCGAAGATCGCCCAGCGCGACTCGCGGCTGGTCGAGATGTACCTGTTCGTCGCGGCCGTCTACTTCGTGCTGTGCTACGGGTTGTCGTACATGGTCAAGATGCTGCAGAGGAAGATCGCGGTGATTCGCTGAGGAGCGGGCAACAGCATGGCAATGATCCAGGTGAACGGCGTGTCGAAGTGGTACGGCTCCTTCCAGGTGCTCACCAACTGCTCCACCAAGGTCGAGAAGGGCGAGGTCGTCGTCGTATGCGGCCCGTCGGGCTCGGGGAAGTCGACGCTGATCAAGTGCGTGAATGCGCTGGAGCCGTTCCAGAAGGGCTCGATACTGGTCGACGGCATCTCGGTGGGTGACCCGAAGACCGACCTGCCGAAGCTGCGTTCGCGCGTGGGCATGGTGTTCCAGCACTTCGAGCTGTTCCCGCACCTGACCATCACGGACAACCTGACGCTCGCGCAGATCAAGGTGCTGGGCCGCGGCAGGGACGAGGCGACCGAACGCGGACTCAGGCTGCTGGACCGCGTCGGCCTGAAGTCGCAGGCCGCCAAGTTCCCGGGACAGCTGTCCGGTGGCCAGCAGCAGCGCGTGGCGATCGCGCGGGCGCTGTCGATGGACCCGATCTGCATGCTGTTCGACGAGCCGACTTCGGCGCTCGATCCCGAGATGATCAACGAGGTGCTCGACGTCATGGTGCAGCTCGCCAAGGAGGGGATGACCATGATGGTCGTCACCCACGAGATGGGCTTCGCGCGCAAGGTGGCCCACCGGGTGATCTTCATGGACCAGGGCGAGATCGTCGAGGACGCGACCAAGGACGAGTTCTTCGGGAAGCCGCGCTCCGAGCGGGCCCAGCTCTTCCTGTCCAAGATCCTGCAACACTAGGCACGCCGGGAGGGGCGCCGGCCCGGTTCCCTTTCCCGCCGTTCGCCCGATGACCGACCTCGAATCCACCGGCTTCTGGGCCACGCTGCTTGTCGTCACCGACTGGGCGATCCGGCTGCTGATGCTGCCCATCGTGCCGACCCGGCGCTCGCCGGAGGCGGCCAAGGGCTGGCTGCTCTTCATCTTCTTCCTGCCCTGGCTCGGGCTCGCGGTCTACCTGCTGATCGGCCGCCCACGCGTCCCGCGGTGGCGCACCGAGCGCTTCCGGCAGTTCCTGCACCGGATCGAACCGGTGCGCCAGAAGATGAGTGCGCTGCCGCTGCTGGTGCCGCCGCCGGTGGTCCCTCAGTACGAAGCGAGCGTCCATCTCGCCACCGACCTCGGCATGCTGCCCAACTTTGGCGGCAATGGCGTCGAACTGCTGACCGACTACGCGGGCACGCTGGAACGGATCCGCCGCGACATCGATGGCGCGAGCGCGAGTGTGCATCTGTGCTTCTACATCTTCGCGAGTGACCAGCGAACGGCGCCGGTGATTGCCGCCCTCGGGCGCGCCGCGCGGCGCGGCGTGAAGTGCCGTGTACTGGTGGACGCGTTCGGGTCGCGCCCGGGCCTGCCGGCGCTGCTGCCGGAATTGCGCGCCCTCGGTGTCGACGTGCGAGTCGCGCTTCCCGTCCGCATGGGACGCAAGGCCGCTCGCTTCGACCTGCGCAACCATCGAAAGCTGGCGGTCATGGACGGGCGTGTCGGCTACACGGGTTCGCAGAACATGGTGGCGGCCGACTTCAAGCCGGGCCTCACCTACAGCGAACTGATGGTGCGCATCGAAGGCCCGGCCGCGCTGCAGCTGCAGGCCGTGTTCGCCTCGGACTGGTTCGTCGAGACCGGCGACTACGTGGGCGATTCCTGCTTCCCCGCCCCGCTCGCGGCCGGCGACGTGCCCGCGCAGGTGCTGCCCAACGGCCCGTCGTCGTCGACGCAGCGCGCGCAGCGCATGGTCGTCAACCTGATCCACTCCGCTACCAGGCGGGTGGTGGTCACGACGCCGTATTTCATTCCAGGCCAGTCGTTCGAGGACGCGCTGGGGACCGCAGTGATGCGGGGCGCCGAGGTGCATCTGGTCGTCGATGACCACATCGACCAGTTCCTGGTCGGCAACGCGCAGCGTTCGTACTACGAGTCGCTGCTGGTGGCCGGGGTGCAGATCCATGCATACAAGGCGGCGTTCCTGCATGCCAAGTCGGTCTCGATCGACGGTCAGGTGGCGTGGATCGGGACTTGCAACATGGACATGCGTTCGTTCGAACTGAACGAGGAGGTCGTCGCGCTCTTCTTCGACCGGCGGATCGCCGGCCAGCTGGCGGCGATCGAGGATGGCTACATGCGCGGCGCGCAACGCATCACGCTGGAAGCCTGGCGGCGGCGCCCGTTCGGCCAGGAACTGGTCCAGAACCTCAGCCGGCTCGTGAGTCCGTTGCTGTAACCCGTTCGGTCCCGCGCCTCCGTGGATAATCGCGCACCTTCGGCCGCCTCCAGCGCGATGCTTTCGACCGCAGCACACGGTGTTTCCGCGCGCCTCTCGGTGCTGCCCTACGCGCTGACGATCTTCCTGTCGGCGTTCCTGCTGTTCCTGGTCCAGCCGATCATCGCGAAGCAGATCCTGCCCTGGTTCGGCGGTTCGTCGGGCGTGTGGACGACCGCGCTGGTGTTCTTCCAGTCGGCGCTGCTGGCCGGGTACGCCTATGCGGACGCGACCACCAGGCTGGGTGTGCGGCGACAGGCGATGCTGCATGTCGTCCTGCTGGCTGCTTCGCTGGTGACGCTGCCGATCCTGGCGTCGTCGGCCTGGAAGCCGCACGGCGACGAGGAGCCCGTGCTGCGCATCCTGCTGCTGCTCGCCGCGACGATCGGACTGCCCTACTTCCTGCTGTCGACCACGACGCCCCTTCTGCAGTCATGGTACTGGCGGCGCTTTCGCAGCGCGGTGCCGTACCGCCTGTTCGCGCTCTCCAACTTCGCTTCGCTGCTGGCGTTGCTCGGATTTCCCGTCCTGCTGGAGCCGTGGTTCGACCTGGCCGCGCTTGGTTGGGGCTGGTCCGCGCTGTACACGGCGTTCGTCGCGACATGTGCAGTCACAGGCTACATCTCCCTGAAGACCGCGGGCGAGGGCGAACCGCTCGCCGCCGCGGCTACGCATGTCGAACCCGCTGCCGCGCCGACGGCATCGACGCAGTTGACCTGGCTCGCCCTGTCGGCGATGGGCTCGGTGATGCTGCTGGCAGTCACGAACCACGTGACGCAGAACGTCGCCAGTGTCCCGTTCCTGTGGGTGCTGCCGCTCTCGATCTATCTGCTGACGTTCGTCCTCACGTTCGACCACCCGCGCTGGTACCGGCGCGGGGTCTTCGTCGCGGCGCTTGCCGGTGTCGTACCGGCGATGGCGTACCTGATCCCGTCGCTGGATCTCAAGCTCGCGGCGGCGGTCTTCTTCAGCGGCCTGTTCTGCGCCTGCATGTTCTGTCATGGCGAACTGGCACGCATGAAGCCGGACCCGGGCCACCTGACGCGCTTCTACCTGATGCTGTCCGTGGGAGGCGCGCTGGGCGCCGTGCTGGTGGCGATCGCGGCGCCGCTGGTGCTGCCGGGTTACCTGGAGGTCAACATCGCGCTGGTACTGCTCGCGCTGCTGCTGCTTGCGCGGATGGGCGGCTGGACCCGTGCGCTCGGACTGGCCGTCGTCGCCCTGACCGGCTATTTCGCCGTGCATGGCGCGCGGGAGTACGTGAAGGACACGCGCGTGATGGAGCGCGACTTCTACGGGGTGGTGCGGACCCGGGACCGCAGTGAGCCCGTTCCATACAGGGCGATGCTTCACGGCGGCATCGTCCACGGCGGCCAGTTGCTCGGCGCTGCCTTCCGCAACACTCCGAGCGATTACTTCGGTCCGACGTCCGGCTATGGCCGGCTGTTCTCGGCGCTGAACGCGGTGCGGCCCGGCCCGCGCAAGGTCGGCATCATCGGGCTCGGCGCTGGCGTGGTCGCATCCTATGGTCGGGCTGGCGACGTTTTCGTGTTCTACGAGATCAGCCCGCGTGTCGTCGGCGTCGCCAGCCGGGAATTCTCCTTCCTGCGCGACACGCCTGCGCGGACCGGCGTGGTGCTGGGCGACGGTCGGCTCAGCCTGGAGCGCGAGGCGCCGCGCCGATACGACGTGCTGGGCATCGACGCATTCGCCGGCGATTCCATCCCGATGCACCTCGTCACGCGCGAAGCCATGGCGCTCTATGTGCGCCATCTTGCGGACGACGGCGTCATCGTGTTCCAGGCCACCAACCGCTACATCGACCTGCTTCCCGTGGTCAAGCGACTCGCGAGCGAGTTCGGGATGGAGGCCGTGATCGTGTCGGACGCACCCGACTTCCGCAGCGGCCCCGAGTACTGGCTGTCATCCACGGAGCAGATCATCGTCACCCGCGATCGCGGGCTGCTGGCTCACGCGGCTCTTGCCGACGTCGCGAAGCCGATCGCCGATCGCAGCGACCTGAAGACGTTCACCGACGCGCACCACAACCTGTTCCGCATCCTCAAATGACCACGAAGACCGATCCCGTCGCCCTGATGCGTGCCAGCTTCGATGCGGCCGTGCAGGCGGCCGACCCGCGCGCGATCCTCGGACCGCACCTGCCGGCGGCACCGGCCGGGCGCGTCGTCGTGGTCGGGGCCGGCAAGGCCGCCGCGAGCATGGCGGTTGCCGTGGAGCGAGCGTGGCCGGACGTCGCGATGGACGGCATCGTCATCACGCGCTACGCACACGGGCTGCCGACGCGGCGCATTCGCGTCGTCGAGGCCGGTCACCCGGTGCCCGACGAGTCCGGCGAGGCCGCCGCGCGAGAAGTCCTGCAGCGGGCGCAGCGGCTGGATGCCGGCGACCTGCTGCTCGTTCTCGTGTCAGGTGGCGGATCGAGCCTCCTGAACCTGCCCGTGCCGGCCGTTCCGATGGCCGACATGAAGGCGATGACGCGCCAGCTGCTGGCGAGCGGCGCGCCGATCGAGCAGATGAACGTGGTGCGCAAGCACCTGTCGCAGGTCGCAGGCGGGCGACTCGCGGCCGAGGCCGCCGGCCGCGGCGCGCGCGTGCTGGCGCTGATCGTGTCGGACGTGACCGGCGACGCGCCGAGCGACATCGCGTCCGGGCCATGCGCGCCGGATCCGAGCACGTACGCCGACGCGCAGGATGTGCTGCGGCGCTGGGGTGTCGAGCCGCCCGCCAGCGTCGCCGATTGGCTTGCGCGCGGCACGCGCGGCGAGATTGCCGAGACGCCCAAGGCGGGGAACCCGCTGTTCGCGGCGGTGGACAACCGCGTGATCGCGACGGCGCACGGGAGCCTGGAAGCCGCGGCGGCGGTCTTTCGCGCCGCCGGCGTGACGCCGGTGATCCTCGGCGACACGGTGACCGGAGAAGCGCGCGAGGTGGCCAAGGTCTACGCGGCACTTGTCCGGGAGATCCGCGCCCACGCGACTCCGTTCCGGCCGCCCGTCGCGCTGATCTCCGGTGGTGAGTGCACGGTCACGCTGCCGGCGGGGGCGAGCGGCCGCGGCGGCCGTTGTACCGAGTTCCTGCTTTCCCTCGCTGTCGAGC
>JAOUJD010000010.1 GCA_029883565.1 Burkholderiaceae bacterium | reverse complement strand
GTCCAACTTCATTGCGGACAAGTATGGCGCGCTCGAGGGCTACCTGAGGACAGGCATTCCGTACGGCGAACCACACGTGGGCTGATCGCCGCCAGCGCAGCAGGAGCGCGTCGAGCGACTCCTGCTGCACCCCTGCGCACGCGGCGCTGGCGGTTGGTCCCGGTCCGTGCGTACCAGGTGCCGAACATGGAACACCCGATGCTCACTCTTGCCCGCGCGGCCGTCGCGGCCCTCGCTGCGTACCTTTTCATTGCGGCCCCTCCGTACATCCTGCTCGGAGCCCCGCACCGGATCGTTTCGGTCTTGGACCCCCTGTTCTCCCTTGCCGTCGTGCAGGCGTGCCTGCTCGCCATCCTCGCCGCGGCCCAGAAGGGGCCACTGTGCTCGTTGGCCAGGGCACGACCGTCGGAGTCGGGGGTGCGGGCGGCGGGGTGGTTCCTGCTTGGAGACGTGCTCATCGCGCTGCTGTTTGCGGTGACCGTCGTCTCCACGTCGTCGGCTTCGTCAGTGGGATTCACGGTTTCCAACGGGCTTGAATCGTTGGGCCGGGATTTCCACAAGAGCGGCATCGCGGGCGGTCTGGTGCGGGTCGGCGTGATTGCGCCCGTACTCGAGGAATTCCTCTTCCGGGTGCTGATCCTGGGATGCCTGCTGCGGACAGCGCGTCCGTGGATCGCGCTCGGAATTTCGACAGCGCTGTTCGCGGCCGTCCACGATGGCTGGTTGGTTCCCGCTTTTCTCGGGCTGGTGTTGGGCCTGCTGTATCTTCGCTACCGAAGCCTCTGGCTGTGTGTCGTGACGCACTCGGTCCACAACCTCCTGGTGGCGGTAGGCGCTCCCTTGCTTGTCGCGTACCTGCACGAAGCGACCTTGCTGAGGCCGATCATGGGCAATCTGCTGCTGCTTCAGGTCTGCTGGCTTGGGGTCGGGCTCGGGTGCTTCGGGTTGTTTCTCCACCTGGTACTGCGCGGTGGAGGATCAGGAGAGAAAATGTCACCCCTGCAGGCGCCGCCGCCCACGAGAGCGGCAGTCGGCCCGTGATTCGCCTGGATCGTTCGAAATGAACCGCCGCATCCTCATCGCAACGAGCAACCCCGGCAAGCTGCGCGAATTCCGCCACCTCCTGGCGCCGCTGGGATGGGATGCGGTGTCGCAGAGCGAACTGAACGTGGCGCCGGCGGACGAACCGCACTTGACCTTTCTGGAGAACGCGCTGGCCAAGGCGCGGCACGCCGCTTCCGCCACCGGCCTGCCGGCGCTGGCCGACGATTCCGGCATCTGCGTCGTCGCACTGGGCGGTGCGCCCGGTGTCCTGTCGGCGCGCTTCGCCGGCGAGCCGTCGGACGATCGGCGCAACAACGCCGAGTTGCTGCGACGGATGGAGCACGCGCCGGACCGGCGCGCCCACTACACCTGCGTGCTCGCCGCTGTTCGTTCGGTCGACGATCCCGAGCCGCTGATCGCCGATGCGCGCTGGCCGGGCGAAATCCTCGCGAACCCGAGGGGCGCCGGCGGCTTCGGGTACGACCCGGTGTTCCTGCTCCCTGATCTGGGCAAGACGGCAGCCGAACTAGACCCGGCCGAGAAGAACCGGATCAGCCATCGCGGGCGGGCAATGGCGGAACTCGCCCGCAAGATGGTCGCGTGCTGGTCCTGAGCCCCGTCCCCGAACCCAGCGCCGTGCCTGCCGCGATCGAGATCAAGCCTGCACCGGGTGCGCCCATGCCCGAGGTTGCGGAGATGCTCCGCCCGGGCACCCTGTCGCTGCCGTCGCTGCCGCCGCTTTCGCTGTACGTCCACTTTCCGTGGTGCGTGCGCAAGTGCCCCTATTGCGACTTCAATTCGCACGAGCCGGCGTCCGGTGGCATACCGGAAACGGCTTACCTGGATGCGCTGGCCGCCGACGTCGAGGCTTCGCTGCCGCTGATCTGGGGGCGTCCCATCGTCAGCGTCTTCATCGGTGGCGGAACCCCGAGCCTGATGACGGCGGCTGGCGTCGAGCGACTGTTGTCGGATCTTCGCGCCAGGCTGCCGCTGGAAGCCGACTGCGAAATCACGATGGAGGCCAACCCCGGCACCTTCGAGGCGGAACGCTTCGCGGCCTATCGCGCGGCCGGCGTGAACCGCCTGTCGATCGGCGTGCAGTCGTTCGACCCGGACCGGCTCGCCGCGCTCGGGCGCATCCACGACCGCGCCCAGGCGGTCGCTGCGGTCGAACTGGCGCAGCGCGTGTTCGACAATTTCAACCTCGACCTGATGTTCGGCCTGCCCGGGCAATCCCTCGAGCAGGCGCGGCTCGATGTCGAATCTGCGCTGGCCTTCGCTCCGCCGCACTTGTCGCTGTACCAGTTGACGCTGGAACCGAACACCGTGTTCGCCAAGTACCCGCCGCGCCTGCCCGACGACGACACAACCGCGGCCATGCAGGACTGGATCGAGGAACACACCGCAGCGGTCGGGTACCGGCGCTATGAGGTCTCTGCCTACGCGCGGCCGGGACACGAGTGTCGCCACAACTTGAACTACTGGCGCTTCGGCGATTATCTCGGCGTCGGCGCCGGCGCGCACGGCAAGATCTCCTTCCCGCACCGGATCCTGCGGCAGGTCCGCTTCCGTCAGCCGGAGTCGTATCTGGAGCGGGCCGGCCGGGGAGTGTTCCTCGCCGAGAGCGGCGAGGTCAGCCGCTCCGACCTGCCGTTCGAGTTCATGCTGAACGCGCTGCGGCTTACCGAGGGCGTGCCCTCCGCCCTCTTTGCGGCGCGGACCGGCCTGCCGGTTTCGGCCATAGAAGAATCCTTGACGAAGGCGGAACAACGGGGCCTGATCGAGCCGGACCACCTCGTGCTGCGCCCCACGGAACTCGGGCGGCGCTTTCTGACCGACCTGCAGTCGATGTTTCTACCCGTGGCGCGCACCTGAGTTGTGCGGCAAGAGGCACTAAAGTAGTGCAACGTGCACCACGCAGGTGCTTCCCGAACCGGCTATGCTTCGTTTTATCCCCCTGGGAGCGGCTCGCAAGCGCTTGTTGCACAAGGCTAGTGCAGTTCGGCATACCCGAGCGGCCGGTTTTGGCACGCTTCCTGCGTTGCATTGCCGCAGAACCCAGGCGGGCATCGCAAGGCGATGCCCACGGGGACTGTTAACCACGCGCGATTGAGGAGAACACAAACATGGCCGCGGCCAAGGACGTAATGAAACTGATGACGGACAACGAAGTTCTCTTCGTTGACCTCCGCTTCACCGACACGAAAGGCAAGGAGCAGCACGTCTCCGTGCCGGCCAAGGCGTTCGACGAAGACAAGTTCGAACATGGCCACGCCTTCGACGGTTCGTCGATCGCCGGGTGGAAGGGCATCGAAGCGTCCGACATGCTGCTGATGCCGGACCCGGGCACCGCGCGCATGGACCCCTTCCGCGAGGAGAACACGCTCATCGTCACCTGCGACGTGGTCGAACCGTCGACAGGCAAGGGCTATGACCGCGATCCGCGTTCGCTGGCTCGGCGCGCCGAGGCGTACCTGAAGTCGAGCGGCGTTGGCGACACGGCCTACTTCGGCCCGGAGCCCGAATTCTTCATCTTCGACTCCGTGACCTGGAACGTCGACATGTCGGGTTCCTCGGTTCGCATCAAGTCGGAAGAGGCGCCGTGGTCGACCGGCATCGACTACGAGGCCGGCAACCTTGCCCACCGCCCCGGTGTCAAGGGCGGCTATTTCCCGGTTCCGCCGACCGACTCGCTCCAGGACATCCGCTCGGAAATGTGCCTGCTGCTGGAGCAGCAGGGCGTCGAAGTCGAAGTGCATCACCACGAAGTCGCGGCACCGGGGCAGTGCGAGATCGGCACCAAGTTCTCGACCCTCGTGAAGCGCGCTGACTGGCTGCAGATCATGAAGTACACGATCTGGAACGTGGCGGCGAGCTACGGCAAGACGGCGACCTTCATGCCGAAACCGGTCGTCGGCGACAACGGCTCCGGCATGCACGTGCACCAGTCCGTGTGGAAGGACGGCGCCAACCTGTTCGCGGGCAACGGCTACGGCGGCCTGTCCGACTTCGCCCTGTACTACATCGGCGGCATCATCAAGCACGCGCGTGCGCTGAACGCGATCACGAATCCGGGCACCAACAGCTACAAGCGACTGGTCCCGGGCTTCGAGGCGCCGGTCAAGCTCGCGTACTCCGCCCGCAACCGCTCGGCGTCGATCCGCATCCCGTACGTCAGCAACCCGAAAGGCCGCCGCATCGAGGTGCGCTTCCCGGACCCGACGGCCAATCCTTATCTCGCGTTCGCCGCGATGCTGATGGCCGGGCTGGACGGCGTGCAGAACAAGATCCACCCGGGCGAGGCGGCCGACAAGAACCTGTACGACCTGCCGCCGGAAGAGGACGCCAAGATCCCGACGGTCTGCGCGTCGCTCGACCAGGCGCTCGACTACCTCGACAAGGACCGCGAGTTCCTGACGCGCGGAGGCGTGTTCAGCAACGACCTGATCGACGCCTACATTGCGCTGAAGATGGAGGAAGTCACGCGTTTCCGCATGACGACGCATCCGGTCGAGTTCGACATGTACTACGGGTCGTAACCGGGCACGGCCGCTCGGCTCGAAACGGGGCGGGCGACCGCCCCTTTTCATTCGGGCGCCGGCCCCTCGCGGACGAACGCCAGGAAACGATGACCGCACTCCCGGAAATGAGGGAAGTGGACCGCCAAGGGGCGCCAGTCGGGGCCTTTGGGCGGTCGACCCTCGATTACACTGCAAGCCTCCCTTCGGCCCCGGGGATCGTCCGTGAAGCGTTTCGCCCTGACCATCGTCGCGTTCGCCTGCGCCGGCGCACCGCTAGCGGTGCCTGCCCAGTCGTCCGACATCTTCCTGTGCGTCGACGCGGATGGCCAGAAGACGTTCCAGAACGTGGGCACGGGCAAGGGCTGCAGGCGGATGGACGTGGGGCCGGTACTTACCGTCCCGGCGCCGCGCATCCAGCAGCGCGCGTCCAGGGAGGCATCCGAGCGAGTCACCGTGTCGCCCGCCAACTTTCCGCGGGTCGATCGCGAAACCCAGGTGTCGCGCGACAACGACCGCAAGCGCGTTCTCGAGGACGAGTTGAAGTCCGAGGAGGACAAGCTGGCGCGCCTGAAGGCCGAGTACAACGGCGGCGAACCGGAGCGTCGTGGCGATGAGCGCAACTTCGCGCTTTACGCCGAGCGCGTCCAGCGCCTGCGCGAAGACGTCGCGCGCGCCGAAAGCAACGTCAACGCGCTGCGCCGCGAAATCGCCCTGCTGCGCACGCAGTAGCGCGCGCCATTCCGCGCCCGGTCGGGCGCGCCTCGTTCGATCACGCGCTGGCGGGCCCCGCCGATGAGCGCTGTCGAGCCCCATGTGTCCCTGCCCCCCTCCCGCTTCGAGGGGCTGGACCTGCTGTCCACGGCCGTCCTGCTGCTGGACGCCAGCGCGTGCATCGTCCACGTCAACCAGGCCGCCGAACTGCTGTTCGAGACGTCGCGCAAGACGCTGATCGGGCAACCCGGCGGACGGGTGGTCGGCGACGAGGCGGACATTCGGCAGCTGGTGGCCGACGCCGAAGGCAACGCGTTCGGGCAACGTCGCCAGATCATGGAACTGCGGCGGGCCGGCCGCGAGCCGCTGCCGGTGCAGGTGACGGCCACGGCGCAGTACGACGACGTGACTCCGGTCGTGCTGGAGATTTCCGAGATCGAGCAGCAGCTGAAGGTCGATCGCGAGGAGCGGCAGCTGGGCCTGACCGAGGCGAACCGGCAGCTGCTGCGCAACCTCGCACACGAGATCAAGAACCCGCTGGGCGGAGTGCGTGGCGCCGCCCAGCTGCTGGAGTCCGAACTCAGTCCGGAGCAGCGCGAGTACACGCGCGTGATCATCGCCGAGGCAGACCGCCTGCAGGCGCTGGTGGATCGCCTGCTGGCTCCGCATCGTTCGCCGCGCGTCGTGGCCGACGTCAACATCCATGAGGTGCTCGAGCGCGTCCGCATGGTGATGCTCGCCGAATTCCCCCGCGGCCTCGCGATCGATCGGGACTACGACGCGAGCGCGCCCGAGTTCCGCGGCGACAAGGAGCAGCTGATCCAGGCAGTCCTCAACGTCGTGCGCAACGCGGCCGAGGCACTCGAGGACCGGATCGCGGCCGGAGACGCGCGCATCATCCTGCGCACCCGCGTCGCGCGGCAGGTGACGATCGCGCGCACGCGCCACCGCCTTGCGCTGGACCTGCACATCGTCGACAACGGCCCGGGCATTCCGGACGACCTGAAGGACCGCATCTTCTTTCCGCTGGTTTCGGGGCGCGACACCGGCACCGGGCTCGGCCTGACGCTGGCCCAGACCTTCATCCAGCAGCACGACGGACTGATCGAGGTCGACAGCCGGCCCGGTCGATCCGACTTCCGCATCCTCATTCCACTGCATTGAACCGCGGGAGCCAACGTGCCGGGAGCGCCTCGCATGAGTAGTGAAGGACGATCGAAGCGATGAGACCAATCTGGATCGTGGACGACGACCGCTCGATCCGCTGGGTGCTCGAGAAGGCCCTGGCGCGCGAGAACATCCCGTGCAAGGCGTTCGGCGTGGCGCAGGATGTGCTCAAGGAACTGGATCACGACAGCCCCCAGGTCCTGGTCTCGGACATCCGCATGCCGGGCATGAACGGCATCGAACTGCTGCGCGCGGTGAAGCGCAAGCATCCCGCCTTGCCGGTCATCATCATGACCGCGTTCTCGGATCTCGAGAGCGCGGTTTCCGCCTTCCAGGGCGGCGCTTTCGAGTACCTTCCCAAGCCGTTCGACGTCGACAAGGCCGTGGAGCTGATCCGCCGCGCGGTCGACGAAAGCCTGCGCGAGGCGCGTGCGGACGAGTCGCCCGTGGACGTGCCGGAAATTCTCGGGCAGGCCCCGTCGATGCAGGAGGTGTTCCGCGCCATCGGCCGGCTCAGCCAGTCCAACGTCACGGTGCTGCTGACCGGCGAGTCGGGCTGCGGCAAGGAGGTGGTCGCGCGCGCGCTGCACAAGCACAGCCAGCGAGCCGCGGCGCCGTTCATCGCGCTCAACATGGCGGCCATCCCGCGCGACCTGCTCGAGTCCGAGCTGTTCGGCCACGAACGCGGCGCGTTCACGGGCGCGCAGGCGATGCGGCGAGGCCGTTTCGAGCAGGCAGAGGGCGGGACGCTCTTCCTCGACGAGATCGGGGACATGCCGGCTGAGCTGCAGACGCGGCTATTGCGAGTCCTGTCGGACGGCTTCTATTACCGGGTCGGCGGCCATCAGCCGATCAAGGCGGATGTCCGCGTCATCGCTGCCACCCACCAGAACCTCGAGGAACGCGTGCGACAGGGGCTGTTCCGCGAGGACCTGTACCACCGCCTGAACGTGATCCGCCTGCGCCTGCCGTCGTTGCGCGAGCGGCGCGAGGACATCCCGCTGCTGGCGCGCCATTTCCTGGCGAGGAGCGCCCGCGAACTCGGGGTGGAGCCGAAGCAGCTATCGGAAGAGGCGCTGCAGTACATCGCGCAGCTGCCGTTCCCGGGCAATGTGCGCCAGCTCGAGAACCTGTGTCACTGGCTGACCGTGCTTGCGCCGGCGCAGGTCGTCAAGGTCGAAGACCTGCCGCTCGATGCGCGCCAGGGAAACTGGGCCACGCCAGGCGAGACGGTCGGCGGGGGCGCTGCCCCGGCAGGTGCCGCGGGCGGCATCGCGGTTGCGGCTGCGGCGCCCCTGCTGGCGGGCGGGACGGACTGGGTTGCGCAGTTGACCGCAGAGGTCGAGCGGCGGCTCCAGGCGGGCGTGCCCGACCTGATGGAAGCGCTGACGCGCGACTTCGAGGCTGCCGTGATCCGGACGGCGCTCAAGCACACGCACGGCCGCAGAATCGACGCCGCGACGCGGCTCGGCGTCGGCCGAAACACGATTACGCGCAAGATCCAGGACCTGCGTCTCGAGGACTGAAAGTCCTGTCCGGGACGGCAGCCGGTCCCGGCCATTCATCCACGGGGTGTGCAGTTCATCGCACGTGTCCGCACTTCGTCGCAATCGGCGCGACGCCATCGTCTCGAACCGGATAATTCGCCCCTAACGAATCCAAGGGCGTCGCGTGTCACGAGCATGCGGACGAGCGCGCCTATCCGGCGCCGGCCTCGGGGGGCAGATCGATGACGAAAAGGGCAAAGTGGTGGCTGACGGCAGTGGCGTTGTTCGCTCTGGCCACGATCGGAGGAGCCGCGGGGCTGACGGTCGCCAAGCGCTCGGCGCTGGACGAGGCCGCCAAGAAGCGCGAGCAGCCACCGCTGGAGTTCTCCGCTACGGATGTCGTGAAGCTCGAAGCCAGGCGGCTCGAAGGCGAGCTCGCTTTTCCGGGCTCGGTACAGGCGGTTTCGCAGGCGACGGTGCGCGCCAAGCTCTCGGCCGAGGTCACGCGCGTTCCGGTACGCGAAGGCGACCGGGTGGCGGCTGGCCAGACGATCGCCGAGTTCGACACCGCGCAGCTGCGGGCCCAGCTGGCTGAACGCAGCGCGACGTACGAGTCGGCCAAGGCCCAGCTCGCGACCACGGAGCGTACGCGGCAGGCGAACGCCCAGCTCGTCAAGCAGAACTTCATCTCGCAGAATGCCTTCGACACGGCCGACAGCGCATTCCAGGCCCAGCTCGCCGCGGTTGCCGCCGCGCGCGCGCAACTCGAGCAGACGCAGCTGCTGCTGGCGGACGCCGTCGTGCGCGCGCCGATCTCCGGCACCATTGCCAAGCGCAACGTGCAGCCAGGCGAAAAGGTCGGCTTCGACGCGCCGCTGCTGTCGATCGTCGACCTGTCGCAGCTCGAGGTCCAGGCCCAGGTGCCCGTGTCGGATGTCGCCCGGCTGCGCAAGGGCATGCCGGCGCAGGTCGAAATCGAGGGCATGCCGGGCCGGGCAATTGCCGGCCGGCTCGAGCGCATCAACCCGAGCACGGAACCCGGCACGCGCACGATCAACATCTACGTGACGTTGCCGAACGACGAGGCGCTGCTGCGCGCCGGCATGTTCGCCAGGGTTGCAGTGGTGACGAGTGACACGGAGGTTCTTGCGCTGCCAATGGCCGCGCTGCGCAGCGAGAACGGCACGACATTCGTGTGGACCGTGCGCGAAGGCCGGATCGAACGCCGACTGGTCGAAGTGGGGCGTCGCGACGAGCGGGCACAGCTCATCGAGGTGAGGGGCGGCCTGAGCGCCGACGACACGGTGCTCGCGACCAAGTTCGACAACCTGAAGGACGGCCTGGCCGCCCGGGTGATCGGCAACCTGGGCGAGGCGAAGATGGCGACGAAGGACGCCGCGCGGACGACCGAGCGGACCAACTAGGAGACGCGCCATGTGGATGACACGCGTCTCGATCAATCACCCGGTGTTCGCGACCATGATGATGGTCGCGCTCACGGTGCTCGGCCTGTTCGCCTACAACAAGCTCGGCGTGGAGCCGATGCCGGACATCAATCCGCCGATGGTCTCGATCCGCGTCGCCTACCCGGGCGCATCGCCGGAACAGGTGGAAAACGACGTCACGAAGCCGGTCGAGAACGCGGTGAACACCGTGGCCGGCGTGAAGCGGATCCTCTCGGCGTCGTACGAGGGTGTCTCGTTCTCCTGGATCGAGTTCCGGCTCGACGTCGACACGACGCGTGTCACGCAGGAGGTGCGCGACAAGCTGGCGCAGATCCGCACGGGGTTCCCGCGCGACGCGAAGGACCCGGTGGTGGAACGCGGCGGCAGCGAGAACGACCAGCCCGTCGCGACCTACACCCTGGTCGGCGCGAGCAAGACGCAGCGCGAGCTGACGCTGGCCGCCGAACAGATCGTGCAGAAGGGCTTCGAGCGCGTGAACGGCGTCGGGCGCGTCGCGCTCGGAGGCACGGTGACGCGGCAGATCCAGGTTCGGGTCGATCCCGCGCGGCTGACCGCGTTCGGACTGACCGTGGATGCGGTCGTGCAGGCGCTGCGCACTGCGAACGTCGCCGTTCCCGTCGGCACCATCTCGAACGAGACGGCCGAGGCGATCGTGCGCGTCGACGGCCGGCTCGCCGAGCCCGGCCAGTTCGAGAAGATCATCGTGGCGCGCCGCAACGGCACGCCGATCCTGCTGTCGCAGGTCGCGGAGGTGCGCGACGCCGAGCGGGAGCGCGAATCGCTCACGCGGGTCAATGGCCAGCGCGCCGTCGGCGTCTACGTGTTCAAGACGCAGGACGCCAATATCGTGGAGGTGGGCCGCAATCTGAAGGACGCCGCCACGGGAATCGGCAAGCTGCTGCCGGCCGGCACCGAGCTGAAGCTGCTGTGGGCGATGTCGGACTTCGTGCAGAACTCGGTCGACAACGTCAAGCACACCATCATCGAGGGCGGCCTGCTGACGGTGCTGATCGTGTTCCTGTTCCTCGGCTCGTGGCGCAGCACCGTCATCACCGGGCTGACGCTTCCGATTGCCGTCATCGCGACCTTCATCGCGATCTACGCGCTCGGCTTCACCCTGAACTACATGACCCTGATGGCGCTGTCGCTGTGCATCGGGCTGCTGATCGACGATGCGATCGTCGTGCGCGAGAACATCGTGCGGCACATCCGCATGGGCAAGGACCACTACACCGCGGCGCGCGAGGGCACGGACGAGATCGGCCTGGCCGTGCTCGCGACGACCTTCTCGATCGTCGCCGTGTTCGTGCCGATTGCGTTCATGAGCGGCATCATCGGCAAGTTCTTCTACCCCTTCGGCATGACCGTGGTGGTCGCGGTGCTCGTGTCGCTGTTCGTCAGCTTCACGCTGGACCCGATGCTGTCCGCGGTGTGGCGCGATCCGCCCGACGGCGCGAAGGGCGTCCGCGTCATCGGGCCGCTGCTGACGCGGTTCGACCGTCTCGTGGACCGCCTGCACGCGATCTACGACATGCTGCTGCGCTGGGCGCTGGCGCACCGCAAGACGACGCTGGGCATCGCGACCGCCAGCTTCCTGCTCAGCATCCCGATCGGCGCCCTGGTCGGCACGGAGATGATGCCCGAGAGCGACGAGGGCTTCACCAGCGTGCGGCTCACGGCGCCGGTCGGCTCCAGCCTCGAGTACACCAACGAGCGCGTGAAGCGCGTCGAGGACGTCCTGCGCGAGTTCAGGGAGATCGAGTCGATCGACACCGGAATCGCCACCGACGGCGGCAAGAACACCGCGCGCATCAACCTGAAGCTGACACCCAGGTCCGAGCGCTCGCGCAGCCAGAAGGAGATCGAGCAGGCCATCCGCAAGCGCGTCGCTGCCATTCCGGGGGTCGACCTGCGGGTGGGCTGGGGCGGACCGATCTACGTGGCGCTGCTCGGCAACAACGACGCCGAGATGAACCGCGTGATGCTCGACCTGAAGCAGAAGGTCGCCAAGGTCCAGGGCGTGACCGACATCGAGATCACGGTCAAGGAGGGCACGCCGGCGCTGTCGATCCGGCTGAAGCCCGAGCTGGCGGCGGAATACGGCATCACGCACATGCAGCTCGGCACCACGCTGCGCGCGCTGGTGGGCGGCGAGAACTCCGGCTACTGGCTCGCGCCCGACGGCCAGAACTACGAGGTGATCACGCAGCTGCCGCGTGCCAGCCGGACCGTGGTGGACGACGTCGCCAACCTGAACATCGCCACCAGCCGGCTGCGGCCGGACGGCACTCCGGAAATCGTGCCGCTGCGCGCGGTGGCCACGATCGAGCGCACGTTCAATCCGGAGAACATCCGGCGGCAGGACCTGCAGCGGCGCGTGGCACTGTTCGCCAACGTGCAGGGTCGCCCGTCGGGCGACGCCGGCAAGGAAGTGCAGGACCTGGTGAAAGCCTACGAACTGCCGCCCGGGTTGCGCTTCGACGTCGGCGGACAGATCAAGGAACAGCAGGAAATCAATGCGGCCATCCTCGGCGCGCTCGCCCTCGCTGTCATCTTCATCTACATCGTGCTGGCGTCGCAGTTCGGCAGTTTCATCCAGCCGGTCGCCATCATGGCCTCGCTGCCGTTGTCGATCGTCGGCGTGATGCTGGCTCTGCTGCTGACGGGGACCACCCTGAACATCTTCTCGATGATCGGCATCGTGTTCCTGATGGGCCTGGTCACGAAGAACGCGATCCTGCTGGTGGATTTCGCCAACCGCGGCCAGCGCGACGGATTGGCGCGCGACGAAGCCCTGCTCGCGGCGGGGCAGACCCGGCTGCGCCCGATCCTGATGACCACCGCCGCGATGGTCTTCGGCATGCTGCCGCTGGCGCTCGGAATCGGAGAGGGCGCCGAGCAGCAGGCCCCGATGGGGCGCGCGATCATCGGCGGCGTCATCACGTCGACGCTGTTGACGCTGGTGGTGGTGCCGGTGATCTACAGCTACCTCGACGCCCTCGAGCGCCGGCTGAAGCGGCCGCGGCGAGGCGCCGCCGTGCTGTCGCACCAGCCGGCCGACCGGGCGTGAGTGCCGAGCGCGTGGCACCGCGATAGACCGGAACCGAGGGACCGCGCGGTTGTTCCGCGCGGCTCCGTCCGGTGGACGCTGCGTCCGGACCCGGGCCGCAGCGGGCTCCGCTAACCTTGCCGGATGCCGCCCCCCTTGTTTGCCGCCGAACCCGCTCCCAGCGTCCTGCGCTGGGGGTGGTTCCTGTGGGTCACATGGGCGGTCATCGGCACCGGCCTGCTGTCAGAAGACCTGCGGGCCGGACACTTCGCGGTCGGGGCGGTCCTCGTTGCGCCGTTCTGGGTCCTCTGGCTGCTCTGGCCCGTGTATCGCGGCTGGGCCCTGTGGGCCCGCTGGGTGCGGCACACGCGCTGGAAGGCATGGCAGGGATCGCACTACGAATTCGACGGGCAGCCCGTCAGGGTGGTGTTCGACGACGATGTGATCTGGTTCGCGGCCGACGACGTATTCGATGCGCTGCGCCTGCGGGGCCGGCAACGCGACCCGGAACGCGCCCGGCTGCTTGCCGGTCGCGATGGCCTGTCCCGGCTGCGGGATTCGGGCCTGCTCGCGTTTTCGGAAGCCGGCCTGGGCGCCTGGCTGGAGCGGCGCACGGACGCCGACGCGCTGAAGTTCGCGCGCTGGGTCCAGCAGCAGGTCGTCAACCCCTACCGGCGGCGACGCGAACTCGGCGACAGCTGAAGCGGCCGGCAGCGCGGCGCCGGACTTCAGCGGAGCGTGGCGATCACGGGCGCGTGGTCGCTCGGCTGCTCGCGACGGCGCGGCTCGACGTCGATCGCGCACTGCGTGCAACGCGCCGCGAGTTCCTTCGAGAGCAGGATGTGGTCGATGCGCAGGCCCATCTTGCGGCGGAACGCCATCATCCGGTAGTCCCACCACGTGTAGCTGCGCTCCGGCTGCTCGAACATGCGGAAGCTGTCCACGAGCCCGAGCGCCAGCAGGCCGCGGAACGCTTCCTTCTCAGGCTCGGAGAACAGCACCTGGCCTTCCCAGACCTTCGGATCATGGACGTCCCGGTCCTCCGGGGCAATGTTGTAATCGCCCGCGAGCGCCAGTTGCGGCGAGCGCGCCATCTCGTCGCGCAGCCAGGCATTGAGCGCCCCGATCCAGCGCAGCTTGTAGTCGTACTTGTCGCTGCCCACGGCCTGCCCGTTGGGGAAGTAGCCGCAGACCACGCGCAAGCCGGCGACCGTCGCCGCGACGAGCCGCTTCTGCTCGTCGTCGAGGTTCGGCAGGTTGAACCGGACGTCGGAGGCGGCGCCCACGGTGTCGCCACGCGTCAGGATCGCTACGCCGTTGTAGGTCTTCTGTCCGGCGTACACGCTCTCGTAGCCGGCCTTGCGCAGTTCGTCGACCGGGAAGCGGTCGTCCGGAAGTTTCGTCTCCTGCAGGCAGACGATGTCGACGGCGTGCACACCGAGCCAGTCGAGCAGGTGCGGCAGACGCACCTTCAGCGAGTTCACGTTCCAGGTGGCGAGCGTCAGAGCCATGCGGGTGGACCTTCTCGTCGTTGCCGTCGCGAGCGCGGTCCGCCGAATCGCCGTCGCGCGCCCCGGCCTGCTTTATAGCCGAACCTGGCGCTCGGCCACGGTCGGCTTCAACGGAGCGACACGTCGGTGCCGTGCCGCCCGGGTCCCTGCTGCGCGCGACCTGCCTATTTCCCGTTGGCTGCCTTCACCTGCATGAGCACGCGGTCGGTTCCAAAGAACCAGCCGAAGATTCGCTCGCCCATCCGGCCGCGCCTTGCCGCGCGATTGAACGAGTGGCCGGACCGCGGCAGCGCCGCAAATTCGTAGTGCGTGTCATACCCCCGATCGCGCGCTGCGGCCTGCATCGCGCGAACCCAGTGCTCGCCGCGCTCCAGCCGCGAGTCTCCCTGCTGCTCGTTCACGCGGGTTGTGTGCCGCATCGCACTGCCCTCGTGGACATCGCGCTCACCCACGAGCACGAGCGCAGGCACCCGCAGGTAGAGCTCGGGATCGAAGCACACGTCGCTGAGGCACTTGCGCAACAGGGTGCCACGCGGAAACGGGATCGAATCGTCGGGGAAGGTATACCAGCCGGCCGCGCCAACGACGTACGACGCGACGCGCTCCGGATGGGCCATCGCGAAGCGATGCACGAACTGCCCGCCGCCCGAGAACCCGAAGAGGAACAGGCGGCGCGTATCTGCCGGGGTCGTCCGCCCGACTTCCGAAACGATCCTCTCCAGCATCAGGTCGGCCCGCTCCCCGCGCGCGGTCCGGCCCAGGCGCTGGTAGTCAGGAAAGCGCGACTCGTCGAACAGCGGGGCGACCAGGACGACGCCATATTGCTCGGCGAACGGCGCGAGCTGCTTTGCGTGCTCGAGCGCATTGCGGCTGATCCCGTGTACGGCGACGACCAGCGGCGCTCCGGGCAGTGCTACGCGCGGCACGTAAACGTAGTACGACTGCGCCTGGTCGCCGGCCAGCACGAGGCGCGACAGCACGCCGGGGATCGGTCGGTGGGGCAAGCCGCTGTCAAACACTCCACCAAGCGGTGGAGACGCGGCCAGCGCGCTCGGCGCGAGCGAAGCCGACAGCAGCGACGAGAGCGCCAGCGCGACGCCCCGTCCTGCTCCTGACATTGCCGTGGCGAGGCTCGAACTGGCGCGTGCCGAAGCCGCACCGATCCGCGCGTCGGTCCGTCCCGTTCGTCTAGTCGCATCCGACGTGTTACGCCGCTTCACGTTCTTCGCTCCTTTCAGGCACGAGCAGGCTCTGGAACAGCGGGTCGGAAAGCACTTCATGCGGAGAGCCCACCGCCATCAGTCTGCCCTGGTTGAGCACCCAGACCGAATCGGCGCGCGCGGCCCGCTCGAAGCAATGCGTCACCATCAGGACCGTTCCTCCATGACTTCGAAGAACATCGTCGAGGATGCGGCTGGCCTGCTGGTCGAGATTGACGTCGGCTTCGTCCAGCAGCAACACGGCCGGGTTACCCAACAGTGCGCGCGCCAGCGAGATTCTCTGCCGTTGCCCAAGGGAGAGGTTGGCGCCTCCTTCCTGGACTTCGAAACGGGCTCCGGCCGGCAGGGAGGCGACGATCTCGTCGATCCGGCACAGCCGTCGCACCCGGGCCACTTCGTCCTCGGGCGCATTGGGCCAGCGGTAGCGGAGGTTGCGCTCCAGGCTTCCGCGCAGCAGTGGCAGGTTCGCGCCCACCATGCCGACCGAACGACGCACCGATGCGATCGTCACCGACGACAGCGCCTGGCCGTCGATCAGGACACTGCCGCAGTCCGGGTCCAGCTGGCGGGCCGCGAGCGCGAGAAGGGTCGACTTGCCAGCGCCGTTCGGTCCGATGATCGCAGTGATCTTGCCCGGCGCCGCGGTGGCCGAGAAACCAGAAAGCGACTGGCCGAGGGAGACGTCGCGGAACTCGACGCTGCCTCGCACAGCGATCAGTCCGAGCGTCGGTGGCACGCTGTCGGGCAGCACGGGCTGCGCGAGGAAACTGCAGATGCGCTCGCGTGAAACCGTTGCGGCCGTGTAGTACGAGTGCACCAGCCCGAGGTCGCGCAGGGCCGGCACCATCAATCCCACGAGGGTCATGGCTGCGGCGATCTGCGGCACCGTCGCCGTTCCGCTCGCCACTTGCAGCACGCCGACGACGAGTACGGCGGCGGCAGCCACATGGGCGGTGACTTCGGCGGAGGAGCGCAGCCGGGCCTGGGCTCGCGCCTGATCCACCATGGCGCCTTCGAGCCGTGCGCCCTGCCGATCCAGCCGCTGGCGCTCGCGCCGTATCTGGCCGAACAGTTGTACCACCGGCATCGACGCCAGCTTTTCCCCGAGGTTTGCGGCGAGCCGCGCCTGCCGGCGCCGCGCAAGCCGCACCGAGGCCTGTGCCCGGGTGCCCAGCCGTAGCGTGAGCGCGGTGCCGCCGAGCAGGACCGCCAGCGCGGTTGCGGCCAGGGCTGCGTCGATCACGGCGAGTCCGAGCAGCGCCGCGGTCGTGCTGACGGTCGAAACCGTCAGCCGTGACAACCCGAGGCTCAGCCATTGGCGGAACGACTTGAGGTCGCCGACAAAGCGGAGCATCAGGCTGCCACGCCGTCGCAGCTGCAGCGCGCGCAACGACAGACGACCTAACTGGTCAAACAGAACGCTGCGCAACTCGCGCGCGTACCCCTGTCCCATGCGTTCGGCGTCGACACGCTCGCGCGCGCGAAGCCAGCCGAGGGCGAGGGCGCATGCGCACAGTGCCGCTGCCACGACCGCCAGATCGACCGCATCGGGCGAACGGGCCGCGACCATCAGGCTGAACGCGTGCATCGTCAGGCGGGCGCTGGCGAGGCCTACAAAAGCCTGCGCGAAGCCGTTGGCGACCAGCCGCGCGAACAGCGCGCGCCGGTCGCCGGCCATGATGCGAGGCAGCGGCGGTTGCATGGGTCGGGGCGGCCTTCAGCCGGCCGCCAGCCTGAGGTCGGCGGGCGGAACCGCGGCTCGCGAGGAAGCCTGCGGCGCCAGCGTCTGCGCGACAGCGGGGCTGGCCAGATCCTCGAGCGTCAGCAGCGGCAGGCCGATCGCCTGCGCCGCCTCGCGCGTTGCGAGCGGTGACGCAGTCAGGAGTCCTCCCGCAGCGACGACCGGGAGCCCGCGCTCCCGCAGCCAGGCGACACCGCCGACCGATCCCATGGCATCGCCAGCCGCGAAGACGACCGCGTCGACCGCGCGCTTGAAGATCGGCGACTCGACCAGCGCGGCGGTTTCGCGTTGAAACACGCCATCGGCCACTTCGAAGACGACCGCCTGGGCGCCCTCGCGCGACAACTGTGCGATCAGCGTGCACATCGCTTCCTCGACGCGCTGAGCGGACGCGAGGTAGGTAGACGGCATCCCGGCATCGCCGAAGTCGAGCACGTGGAACGCGCCGGCATCGCGCATCGACCAGGCATCGCCGCCGGCGCCGGTCCCCGTGACCTTGGCGGCACCGACACGCAGTCCCGCGCGTTTCAGGCCGCGGATGATGTGTGTCGCCGTCTCGGTCTTGCCGGCATTCATCGAGGTACCCACGACGGCGACCGTGAACGGCCGCTTGATCGGCAGCGGACGCGGCGGCAGCGCGAACTGCGACAGGTTCAGTGCGCGCCCGGTGCGATCGCCCAGGAGCCCGAGCGGCGTCACCTTCGTCGGCGCGCCCATCCGGTCGTGCTTGGTCAGCACCCGCGCGGCGACGCCTCCGGCGGCGACCATGTGGCACGGGCCGGCATCGCCCGGGACTTCGGCTTCGAACTGATCAGGGGCGTAGCGGTGGCCGTAGGCGAGCACGATCTCGTCGCCATGGAACAGGCGGGCACGGCGACCGCAGGCGAGTTCGAGGTGCTTGTGCTGGCCAAGCTTGTCCACGCGAACCAGCACGAGGTCGCCGACCCGGGGCGTGATCTCGCCGGTCAGCAGCGTGCAGATGGCGCTTCGGGGTACCCGACGGGTGGCGTAGGGAGTCTTCCAACCGTCGATGCGGGCGGTTTCGAGGATCGTGACGGGGCTGCTGGGCATCTCTTTGTCTCCTGCGCGGGGCCCGTCGACGCTCGGCGGGGTGCACTGACCTAATGCAGCGTCCGTGCCAGGTTCGATTCGTTAAGAAATATTTAATTAAAACAGAGACTTATAGTCTGATAGCGGTGACGCGGGATGGTGCGCCCTCACCCTAATCGGGTGAAATGCCCCACGAATTTGGGCTATTTGTCCCAAATATTAAGGGTGAGTCCGATTGCCGCACTGCGCTCCGGCACTCCGACGCGCCCCTAAAGTAGCCATTTGCTGAACAGGGGAGCACAGGTCCCGCGATGCCGAAATTGCATTACGCGAGTAACGCGTTGCCAGGCGAGAGTCCGGCAGGCGAGCGGCCGTTCGACCTGTCCCGCTGGTTCGCGCTGCTCGCCGCGTTCTCGATTGGCCTGGTGACTCTCATCGTCGCGTCCCTGCTGACCAGTCTGTACTCGGAACGCATGCTCACGCGCGACGGACAACTCACGGCGAGCTTCGTCGACTCGATTTCCCAGGTGGAGCCGCCCGGGTCCCTGTTCGAAACGGTGCACCCTGCCGACACAGGCGTGCCCACTCCCGAATTCTTCGAGCACGTCGCCGCCATCGAAGGTGCAATGCGGATCAATGCCTACAACCCGCAAGGGGTCGTCGTCTGGTCCACCGACAAGCCGATCATCGGCAGCCGCTTCGACGAAAACGACGAGCTGGCCGAGGCCCTGACCGGACGACTCGTGGTGCACTCCGGTGAGGCCTCGCTCCATCCGAAGCCGGAACACTTCGACCTGGCGTCGCCGGGCGGGCCGTTCGTCGAGTACTACATTCCGGTCCGCACGCCAGACCGGTCAAGCGTGATCGGCGTGATCGAGGTCTATCGCGTGCCGGCCCTGCTGTTCGACTCCATCGAGACCGGCCGCCGGCTGACGTGGGTCGGGGCGGGGCTTGCCGCCGCGGTTCTGTTCATCGTTCTATGGTCCGGCGTGCGGCGTGCCGACCGCATCTTGCTGCGGCAGAAGGAACAGCTGCTCGAGGCGCAGACGCTTGCGACCGTCGGCGAGCTCAGCCGCGCGGTCGCGCACAGCGTGCGCAACCCGCTGGCCGCCATCCGCTCGAGCGCCGAACTCGAACTGCACCAGCCCGCCGCCTCCGAAGCAGAGCGGACATCCTCCATGCGGGAAATCATCGGGCTGGTGGATCGCGTCGACGACCTGCTATCCGACATCCTGTCGTACTCGACACCTGGCGCCGGCGAACCGCCCAAGAACGTGGACGTGGGCCACGTCGTGCGCCGCGCGCTCGACGCGTTCGCCCAGGAGTTCAGGCGTCATCGCGTCGACGTCCGGACCGACCTGCCAGCCGTGTTGCCGGAGGTGTCGGGTGACGAGCGTCTGCTGACGCAGGCGTTCGCGAGCGTGATGTCGAACGCGGTCGAAGCGATGCCGGAAGGCGGGCGCATCGAAGTGACTGGCGAGGTCAGCGAGGACCGCCGGTCGGTGCGCGTCGCCTTTCGCGACACGGGGGTCGGGATGGCGCCCGAACAGCTCGCGCGCGCATTCGACCCGTTCTACACCAACAAGGCGCGCGGCCTCGGCATCGGGCTCGCGCTGGTGAAGCGGATCATCGAGCTGTCGCGCGGGCAGATCACGCTTTCGAGCGATCCGGGCCGGGGAACGACGGTGTTGTTCACGTTCCAGGTTGCGATGGGGGCACGCGCGTGAACGAGGCAATCCTGGTCGTCGACGATGAACAGGTGCTGGCGCGCAATCTGGTGCGCTACCTGGAGCGGCAAGGCTACGCGGCGCAGTCGGCGGGCAGTGCGCGCGAGGCTCTGGCCCTGCTCGACTCCTTCCGGCCCGACTGCGCGCTGCTCGACTACAACCTGCCAGGCATGAATGGGCTGCAGTTGATGGCTGCGCTGCGCGAGCGGGAGCCCGACTTGCCGGTGGTCATACTCACCGGTCACGGCAACGTGCAGCTCGCGGTGGAAGCGATGAAGGCCGGCGCGCAGAACTACCTCGCCAAGCCGGTCGCGCTGGACGAGGTGCGGCTGGCGATCGCCGAAGTGCTGAAGCGCGGCCGCACGGAACACGCGCTCGACTACTACAAGAAGCGCGACTCGCAGGGCGGCATCGAGACGCTGGTCGGCAACAGCGAGCCGATGCGCAACGTGCGCCAGCAGCTGCGCCAGATCGTCGCCGCGGAATCGCAGTTGCGCGAAGGCGCTCCTCCTGCCGTGCTGATCACCGGCGAAACCGGCACCGGCAAGGAACTCGTCGCCCGCGCCCTGCACTTCGACGGACCACGCGCCGAGGGACCCTTCGTGGAGATCAACTGCGCGGCGTTGCCTGCACAGCTGCTCGAGTCGGAGCTGTTCGGCCACGAGCGCGGCGCCTTCACCGATGCCAAGCAGCGCAAGGTCGGCCTGGTGGAAGCCGCCGACGGCGGCACCCTGTTCCTCGACGAGATCGGCGACATCGACGCGCAGACGCAGGTCAAGCTGCTCAAGCTGCTCGAGGAACGGAGCGTGCGCCGCCTCGGGAGCGTGCGCGACGTGCAGGTCGACGTCCGCATCATCGCGGCGACGCACCAGCCGCTGGAGGACATGGTCCGCCGGGGCAGCTTCCGCGCTGACCTGTACTTCCGGTTGCGCATGGTGCTGATCCACCTGCCTGCCCTGCGCGACCGGGGCGACGATGTGCTGCAACTGGCGGAGCGGTTCCTGTCGGAACAGCGCAAGCGCTACGGCAAGCCGCGCCTGTACCTGGCCAGCGGTGCACGCGACGTGCTGCGCGGCTACGGCTGGCCCGGCAACGTGCGCGAGCTGCGCAACATGATCGAGCAGGCCGTGCTGCTGGGAACGCAGGACGCGATCGAGCCGCGCCATCTGCCGGTATGCGAGACGCTGTCGCAGATGCCGCCGCGCGAGCAGTCGGCCGTCCCGGGGGCCGCGGCGCCGACGTCAGCGGCGACCCAGGCCCAGCCCGTTGCGGGATCGGCCGCTGCCGGCAGCGGGGGAACGCCCCCTAGCCTGCTCGATGCCGAGCGCTCGTTGATCCTGGACGCGCTGCGGCGTTCGCGCTGGAACGTGACGCAGGCCGCGCGGCTCCTCAACGTGTCGCGCGACACGATGCGATACCGCATCGAAAAGCACCAGTTGCACCAGGACGTGTGAAACCGGGCCTGTCGCCGGCGGTCGCGCGCCGGGCGGTACTGCGGCTGGCGGACCTACTGCTTGGCGGCCACCGCTGACGCTTTCTGCGTCAGCGGACGCGCCGGCTCCTGCTTGAAGTTGCGCGGCAGCTGCGACGTCGCCGGGTACCCGGTGGCGTCGAGCGCGTTGTTCCACTCGTCGGGATCGAAGGCGATCAGCGGCTTGGTCCCCAGCGTGGCGACGGGCACGCCTTCAGCGCCGGTCAGCCGCTTGAATTCCATCGAGTCGTCGGCGGACTCGATGGTGCGCTCCGCGAACGGGATGCCGCGCTTGTTCAGGAACTCGCGGGCCGTTGTGCACGGCGGGCAGTTCTTGGAAGTGAACAGCATCACCGGGAAGTTGCCGGCGGCACGCCGCACCAGGTAGGGCAGCAGCGACTGCGTGTTCTCGCCGATCGTCATCAGGTCGATGCGGATCACGTTCTGCGCGTCCGGCGGCGGCCGGTCACCGTAGTTGATCTGCCCCTTGAAGTCGTTCCAGCGGAACAGCACATGCGGCGACGTCGTGCTCATCGGGCCGACGACGGCACCGGGCGGGGCCGCGCTCTGCGCCTGCATCACGACGATCAGCACACTGGCAAGAAGGGTTGAGACACTCATGTTTCGTGCTCCGCTCAGCGGGGAGAGGTTGCTGGCGCCGCTTCGCCAGGTGGACGCTGGGCCGGCCCGGACACGCGCGGCAGCAGCGGCTGGGGCGGTTCCTGGCGGTACGTCAGCGGCAGTTGTGACTGCGCCGGATAGGTGGCGGCGTCAAGGGCCAGCGACCACGCCGGCTCGTTGAACCCGATGCTCGGCGTGCGGCCCAGCGTCAGTACCGGGACCGAGTCCACGCCGACGCGGCGACGCATCTCCGCCGCCTCGTCTTCGGTTTCCACCACGATCTCGAGGAAGGGCACGCCACGGCGCCGCAGGTAGACGCGCGCGGTGTCGCACGGCGGGCAGGCGTCGGCGGTGTAGAGGGTCGCCGGATACTGGGACATGGCGCGACGCAGTTCGAACGGCAGCGCCGCGGCGTTCTCGTCCGGTACCCGGCCGCGGGTGTCGATGCGGGTGAGGTCCCGGGCGTCTCCCGGCGGCTGGTCGCCGTAATTGACGCGGCCGTCGCCGTCCAGCCAGCGGTACTGGGCGGACGCCGGCAGCGCGGCCAGCAGAAGCGCCGCAGTGAGCGGAAACAGCCAGGCCCTCATGTCGTTCCTGTTCAATTCACCATGCCGTGGTGCCGCAGCAGGGCGTCGATCGTCGGTTTGCGTCCGCGGAATGCCACGAACGACTGCATCGCCGGCCGGCTGCCCCCCACGGCGAGAATCTCGTCCTGGAATCGGCGGCCGATCGCCGGGTTGAGCACACCGCCTTCCTCGAATGCGGAGTAGGCGTCGGCCGACAGGACTTCGGCCCACTTGTAGCTGTAATAGCCTGCGGCGTAACCGCCCGCGAAGATGTGCGAGAAAGAGTGCGGAAAACGGTTGTATTCGGGGGGCACCAGCACGGATACCTCGCGCCGCACCCGGCCCAGCAGCGCGAGCACCTCGGCATCTGCGGTCGGGGGCGGCCCCGCATGCAGCAGCATGTCGAACAGCGCGAACTCCAGCTGGCGGGCCGTGTAGAAACCGCTCTGGAAGTTGCGGGCGGCGATCATCTTGTCGTAGAGGGCCCGCGGCAGCCGGTCACCCGTGTCGACGTGGTCCGTCAGCAACTGCAGGACCTCCCATTCCCAGGCGAAGTTCTCCATGAACTGGGAGGGCAGTTCGACTGCGTCCCACTCGACGCCGTGAATCCCCGCCACCGAAGGCTCGTCCACCCGGGTCAGCATGTGATGCAGTCCGTGGCCGAACTCGTGGAACAGCGTGAGCACGTCGTCGTGCCTCAAGGTCGCCGGCTTGCCGCCGACCGGCCGCGAGAAGTTGCAAGTGAGGTAGGACACCGGCGTCGGCATGTCCGCCCGGCGGCCGCGGCGCGAGCGCGCGTCGTCCTGCCAGGCGCCGCCCTGCTTGTGGTCGCGCGCATAGAGGTCCAGGTAGAACTGGCCCAGGAGCTCGCCCTTCAGGTTCTCGATCCGGAAGAACTTGACGTCGGGGTGCCACACGGGCGCGCGGTCCTCGCGGATTGCCACCGAGAACAGCGTCTCGATCACCTTGAACAGCCCCTGCAGCACGCGCGGCTCGGTGAAATACTGCTTCAGGTCCTGCTCGGAGTACGCATACCGCGCCTCGCGCAGCTTCTCGCTCGCATACGAGAAGTCCCAGGGCTGCAGGTCGACGATGCCGAGTTCCCGCGCCGCGAACTGCCGCAGTTCGCTCATGTCGCGCTCGGCATACGGCCGCGCGCGACGACCGAGGTCGCGCAGGAAGTCCAGCACCTCGTCCGGCCGGTCGGCCATCTTCGGCACCAGCGACACCTCCGCGAAGCTCGAATAGCCGAGCAGCCGCGCGTGCTCCTGCCGCAGCGACAGCAACTCGACCATCAGCGGGCCGTTGTTCCACTCGGGCTTGCCGAATTCCGACGCCTTGGTCGTGTAGGCGCGGTACAGCTGCTGGCGCAGCGCGCGGTCGTCCGCGTAGTCGACGACCGCGGCGTAGCTCGGGTACTGAAGCGAGATCTTGTAGCCGCTGCGACCCTCCGCGGCCGCGGCCTCGGCGAACATCTGCAGCGCATCGTCCGGCACGCCCGCGAGTGCGGCGGCGCCATCGACGTACAGAGCGAACGCGTTGGTCGCGTCGAGCACGTTTTCGGCGAAACGCGTCGACACCCTGGCCTCGCGCTCGCACAGTTCCTTGAAGCGCGCCTTCTGCCCGGCCGGCAGTTCGGCGCCGCCCAGCCGGAAGTCGCGCAGCTCGTTCGCGACGACCTTGCGGCGCGCGGCAGGCCAGGACGCGAAGTCCGGTGCGGCCGCGAGTTCCTTGAAGCGCGCGTAGAGCGCCTCGTTCTGCGACAGTTCGGTGAAGAACGCGGTGAGCTTCGGCTGGTTCGCGTTGTACTGCTCCCGCAGCGCGGGTGTGTCGACGACGGCGTTCATGTGCGACACGGCGCCCCAGGCGCGGCCAAGGCGGTCGGTCACGTCGTCGAGCGGCTCGACGATGGCCTCCCATGTCGCCGGCGTCGCGGCGCCGGTGATCCTCGCCATCGTGTCGCGCGCCTGGGCGAGCAGCAGGTCCATCGCCGGAGTCACGTGCGCCGGCTCGATCGCGTCGAAGCGCGGCAGACCGGAAAAATCGAGGAGGGGGTTGGCTTGCTGTTCCATCGTCTGTTCCATCCGAGAAAGGCGCCCTGGCGCGGCGCCATGCCGCTTCGTTTCGCTGCCGGGGTATTACGCGGCGGCCTGGCGGCGTCGCTCGGCCGCCTCGACCGTGTTGACGAGCAGCATCGTGATGGTCATCGGCCCGACGCCGCCGGGGACCGGCGAGATCCAGCCGGCAACGCTCTTCACGGCTTCGAAGTCCACGTCGCCGGCGAGCTTGCCTTCGGGCGTCCGGTTGGTGCCGACGTCGATCACCACCGCGCCCGGCTTGACCATGTCGGCGGTCACGAGGTTGCGTCTGCCGACAGCGGCCACCAGCACGTCCGCCTGCCGCGTGATCGCGCCGAGGTCGCGCGTCTTCGAATGCGCGATGGTCACGGTGGCGTTGGCGGCGAGCAGCAGCATTGCCATCGGCTTGCCCACCATGTTGGACCGCCCCAGCACCACCGCGTGGCACCCGGCGACCGGGTACCCGATCGACTCCAGCATCTTCATCACGCCATACGGCGTGCAGGACCGGAAGTGCGGGGTCCCCATCAGGGTCAGCCCGGCGTTGGTCGCGTGCAGTCCGTCGACGTCCTTGTCGAACGCGATCGTCTCCAGGATCTTCTGCGCGTCCAGGTGCCTGGGCAGCGGCAACTGGACCAGGATTCCGTGCACCGAGGTATCGGCGTTCAACCGCGCAACGTGCGCGAGCAGGTCCGCTTCGGTGGTTTCGGCAGGCAGGCGCGTCATCAGCGAGCGGATGCCGATGTCCTCGCAGGCCTTGACCTTGTTGCGCACGTAGACGGCGGAGGCCGGGTCGTCGCCGACCAGGATGACGGCGAGCCCCGGCTGATGGCCGGCCGCGGTAAGCGCCTGCACGCGCGGGACGAGGCCGGCCCGGGTGGCGGCCGCGAGCGCCTTGCCGTCGATGATGCGTGCCGTCATGTCGGCCGTCTCCTTCTGGGGAACCGGCAATTCTACTGAGGACGGACGCGTATCCGGTCCGCGGGGTTACGGCTGCTTCAGGCCCCCGCCCGACAGGACGATGCGCATCAGGTCGGCCACCGTGTTGGCGTTGACCTTGTCCATGATGTTGGCGCGGTGCGCCTCGACCGTCTTGATGGAGATCCCGAGGTCGTCCGCGATCTGCTTGTTCAGGCGTCCGGCGGCGATGCGCTCCAGCACCTGCTGCTCACGCGGCGTGAGCTTCGCGAGCAGCGCTTCGCTCAGCCGCTGCCGTTCGTTGGACGCCGCCTGCTCGCGCGCCTGCACCAGCAGCCGGTCCACCAGCGCCTTCAAGGCAACCTCGTCGAACGGCTTCTCGATGAAGTCGACTGCGCCCTTCTTCATCGTGCTCACGGCCATCGGCACGTCGCCGTGCCCGGTGATGAAGATGATCGGGAACGATGCCTTGCGTGCGATCAGCTCCTCCTGCAGTTCGAGACCGCTCATGCCCGGCATGCGGACGTCGAGGATCGCAACCGCAATCGCGGCCGGGTCGTAGCCCGCGAGGAATTTCTCCGCGCTCTCGAAGCCGAAGACGCGATAGCGGCTCGCCTCCAGCAGCCATTGCAGCGAATCGCGCACGGCGTCGTCGTCATCGACCACGTACACCACGCCCAGCGTTTCTGTGTTGTCAGTCACGTTCAGCTCCGGTTAGGCCGACGGATTTTCGTTGACCGCCTGCTCGCGGGCAAGCGGAAGGGTGAAGCGGAAGATCGAACCGCCATCGGGGTTTTCCTCCACCGAGAGCCGGCCATGATGGAACTCGACGATCGAACGGCAGATGTTCAGCCCCATGCCCATGCCCTCGGACTTGGTGCTGTAGAAGGGCTGGAACAGGTTCTGCCGCTGTGACTCCGGGATGCCGGAGCCGCGGTCGATCACCGAAAACTCCGCCATGTCGTCGACGCGGCGCACGACGAGGTCGATCGTCCGCTCGGCTGCTCCCTCCATCGCCTCGACCGCGTTCTTCAGCAGGTTCAGCAGCAGCTGCTCGATCAGGATCGGATCGATGTCGAGTGGCGGCATCGCGGGCGGCAGATGCGTGCGGATGGCGATCCCGCGCTTGGACGCCTCGATCTCCGCGAAGCTGATGCTGTCCTCGACCACGCGCGCGGCGGGCGTGGCGCGGCGGCGCGGCTCGGAGCGCTTCACGAACTCGCGGATGCGCCGGATGATGTTGCCGGCGCGCTGCGCCTGGCCGGCGGCCTTTTCGAGCGCGGGCAGGACGTCGTTGGCCGTTGCGCCGCCGCTCTTGATGCGGGAGACGGAGCCGAGGCTGTAGTTGCTGATGGCGGTGAGCGGCTGGTTCAGCTCGTGCGCCAGCGACGAGGCCATCTCGCCCATTGTCATCAGGCGCGACGTGAGTTGCACCTTCTCCTGCTGCTGGCGGACGATGTCTTCGGTTGCCTTGCGTTCCGTGATGTCGGTGGCGATCTGCAGCCGCACGTCCCGCCCGTCGACCCAGCGCACGGCGCGCGTGCGCACTTCGACCCAGCGCTGCGTCTCGCCGTCGAACACCTCGCCCGCGGTGGACGCGCCGAGCCCCGCCTGCAGCCGGCGATGGCCGCCGGCGTTGGCCCCGTACAGATCGCGGTAACGCCGGTTCGCGAACAGAAGTTCGTCGGCGTCGGCCCCTGCCACGACGGAAACCGCCGCGTCGAGCGACTCGAGGACGGTGGTGAAGCGCTCGTGCGCCAGGGCGAGCTGCTCGCTGATGCGCTTGGGCTCGGTGATGTCGGCCATCGCCGACATCCAGCCGAGCTGCTCGCCGTCGTCGGCGAGCAGCGGCGAGACGTACATGCGGGCGTCGAACAGAGTGCCATCCTTGCGCAGCACCTTGAGCTCGAACCCGCTGGGCGGTGCGTTGCCGGCGAGCGTGGCGGCGAGCTGCTCACGGTGCTCGGCGTACTGCTCTGGAGGCCAATAGGGGAAGGGGGGCGCGCGGCCGACGAGCTCGCCTTCGGACCACCCCGTCATCTGGCAGAACGCGGAATTGACGTGGCGGATCAGTGCGTCGCGGTCGATCACTTCCATGCCGGTTGCCAGCGAGTCCTCCATCGCGCGGCGGAACGCCGTCTCCGCGCGCAGCACCTGCTCGACACGCGCCTGGCGCACGTCGCGCCGCGCCAGCGCGATCAGCATGATCATCACGGCGAGCGACAGTCCGCCCACCAGCCAGGCCAGGGCGTTGCCGAGCAGCGGCGAGCGCTGCTTGAAGGCCGACGCCTGGATGGCGAGCCCGTCCGGCAGCAGAGGGATCGGGACTTCGTAGACCAAGGCATCGGGAGGGGTCTCGCTCAGGGTCGACGAGGCGAGGACCTTGCCGGCATCGTCCACCAGCGCCACCCGGTAGCGCTGCGCGAGTTCCGGGTTCACCGTCATGCGCAGAAGTTGCGGCAGCGAAATGCGGGCCAGGACAGCGCCGGAGTAGCGGTCGTCGATGAAGACCGGCACGACCAGGTCAGCGAACGGGCTGCCGTTGTCCCCGCCGGCCGGTCCGGACACGTCTTCGTACGGCGG
>JAOUJD010000158.1 GCA_029883565.1 Burkholderiaceae bacterium | reverse complement strand
CCGCCACCAGCGTGCCGAACACGGCGACATCGATGATGGGAATCGCCATGAACATCAGCGGCGTGATCTGCGGCGCGGGAGTGAAGCCTCGTCGCCCGGCGTCGATCGCCGCCGCCACGCCCATGACGACGATGAGCACTGCAACGCAGCCACCAAGCAGCCCCAGACGCCGGTGCAGGCCGGTCCTGCCGTTCGCCACGAGCGCGATCTGCGCGATGAAGAGCACGATCCACAGCGTCATGACCACGCCGTGCGTCATCAGCAGGCTGGACAACGGCGGTGTGCCGAACAACCCCTTCAGATAGAAGGTGCGGGCGAAGCCGGCAAAGATGACGAGCGCCGCGAGCAACGCACCGGCGATGAACAGCGGCCGTTCGGAGCGGGCTGGGCGGATCGGAGCACTGAAAGACAAGGCGGGCCTCCATGGAGCGGGGTGAAGCAGCGCAGCGACAGCCCACCGGCGGCTTGGGCGCGATCCTTGCACCGATTCAGCCGGGCGTCCAGAACCATGCGGCCGGATCGAGCCCCTTTGGTCGGGACCCGACGGAAGGAGCCGCAGGTGCAACGGCAGTGGATTTGACGCCACCGGGACGGCTGATCCGATCGGTCGGCTAATCTGTCACTTTGCCCGTTGCCCAGGCGTTTCAATGCCCCTGAAGAGCAAGAACGCAGTCCGCCGCATCGCGATCGCGCTCGCCGCCATCGCCGCCGTCGGCCTCGCCATCTGGTGGTTCACGCGGCCGAAGCCGATTCCCGTGATGGTGACCGAGGTCCAGCGCGGCATCGTTGAATCGAGCGTGGCCAACACCCGCGCCGGTACCGTCGAGAGTTGCCTGCGGACCAAGCTGTCGACCATCATCGGCGGCCGCATCGAAGTGCTTGCGGTCAAGGAAGGCGACCGCGTCAAGAAGGGCCAGTTGCTGATGCGACTGTGGAACGACGACATCCAGGCGCAGGAGCGCCTGGCTCGTGCCGCCCTCGAGACGTCGCGCAAGCGCGTGGTGGAGGCCTGCACGCTTGCCGACAGTGCCGAACGCGAGGTCAAGCGCCAGATGGAACTGCACAGGCAGGGCTTCATATCCGCCAACGCCATCGACTCCGCGCGCGCCGCGGCGGACGCACGCGTCGCTTCGTGCGCGACGGCCAAGGCGGACATCGCGCAGGCCGAGGCCAACGTCAACGTGGCCCACGTGCAGCAGGCTCGCACCGTGCTCATCGCCCCCTTCGACGGCACGATCGCCAAGATCGTCGGCGAGGTCGGCGAGTACTCGACGCCCTCCCCGCCCGGCGTGCCGACGCCACCTGCGATCGACCTGATCGACGAGAGCTGCCTGTACGTGGAGGCGCCGATGGACGAAGTCGATGCGCCGAAGATCAAGGAGGGGCAGCCGGTGCGCATTTCCCTGGATGCCCTGCCCGGCCGGACCTTTTCCGGCAAGGTCCGGCGCGTGGCGCCGTACGTGACGGCCGTCGAGAAGCAGGCGCGTACCGTCGACATCGAGGCGGTCATCGACCAGCCCGAGAAGACCGGCCACCTGCTGGTCGGCTACAGCGCAGACGTCGAGGTGATCCTCGGCGCGCACACCGACGTGCTGCGCGTGCCGACCGCCGCACTGCTGGAGGGCGGGAGGGTGCTGGTCGTGGGCACGGACGACATCCTGGTGGAGCGCAAGCTGAAGACCGGCCTCGCCAACTGGGAATACACCGAGGTCGTCGAGGGGCTGGCCGCGGGGGACCGCATCGTCACGTCGCTCGATCGCGCCGGGGTCAAGGCAGGAGCCAGGATCACGATCGAGAGCAAGGCGACGAAGTAGCCGCGACCGGCTGAACGCCCATGAGCACCGGACCGACCGCGCTGATCGAACTCGCCGGCATCGAGCGCGTCTTCCACCTGGGGGACAGCGAAGTCCACGCTCTGCACGAACTCGAACTGCGGATCGATGCCGGCGAGTACGTCGCGGTGATGGGGCCCTCCGGCTCCGGCAAGTCGACGCTGCTCAACCTGATCGGGCTGCTCGACCGGCCGAGCGCCGGCACGTACCACCTCGAGGGCCGCGACGTCACCACGCTGTCGGCAGTGGAGCAGGCGCACGTGCGCAGTACCCGCATCGGCTTCGTGTTCCAGAGCTTCCACCTGGTCCCTCGCCTTACCGCGCAGGAGAACATCGCCCTGCCGATGATGCTGGCCGGCGTTTCCATGGCCGAACGCGGCAAGCGCGTGGCGCAGGCGCTGTCGGACTACGGCCTGGCGGACCGCGCGGACCACCGCCCCGACCAGCTCTCCGGCGGTCAGCGGCAACGCGTGGCAATCGCACGCGCGACCATCATGCAGCCGGCGCTGATCCTCGCCGACGAGCCGACCGGCAACCTCGACCGCCACACGGGCGACGAGGTCGTGCGCCTGCTCGAGGAACTGAACGCGCGCGGCGTCACGCTGATCGTCGTCACGCACGACGCCGCGCTCGGCAGGCGCGCGCGGCGCCGCCTCGACATGGAAGACGGCATGATCGTCGGGGACACGCGGACCTCCGGGGCCACCTGATGCGGCCCCTCGACACCACGCGCTTCGCGCTGGGCGCCGCCACCGGCAATCGCCTCCGCACGGTCCTTCTGATGCTGGCGATGTCGATCGGTGTCGCCGCCGTCGTGATCCTCACGGCGCTCGGGGACGGCGCGCGGCGCTACGTGGTCCGCGAGTTTTCCGCGCTGGGAACCAACCTCGTGATCGTGCTGCCGGGTCGCACCCAGACCGGCGGCTTCTCGCCCATGAACGCGATCACCGGCACTCCGCGCGACCTGACGGTGGAAGACGCGCTCGCGGTCCGCCGCGCCTCGGCCGTGCGCCGCGTCGCGCCGCTCGTGGTCGGGACCTCGGAGATCAGCAGCAGCGGCCGCCTGCGCGAGAACCTCGTGGTCGGCACGACGGCCGACTACCTCGCGGTGCGCGGATTCAAGATGGGGCAGGGACAGTTCCTGCCGGATGAGGACTGGACGCGCGGCTCTGCCGTGATCGTCCTCGGCGCCACGGTGCGGGCGGAACTGTTCGGCAGCGCCTCGGCGCTCGGGCAGTTCGTCCGGATCGGCGACCGCCGTTTCCGCGTGATCGGCGTGCTGAGCTCGAGCGGCACCGGGCTGGGCATGAACACCGACGAGCTCGCGTTCGTCCCGGTCGCCACGGCACTGCAGATGTACAACACGAACTCGCTGTTCCGCATCCTCGTCGAAGCGCGCAACCGCGATGCGATCCCGCTCGCGAAGGACCAGGTCCGCCAGTTGATCAAGGCGCGCCACGGCGGCGAGGAAGACGTCACGACCCTCACGCAGGACGCGGTGCTGGCGACGTTCGACCGCCTGCTGGGCACCCTGACCCTGGGGGTCGCAGGCATCGCCGCCATCAGCCTCGCGGTCGCCGGCATCCTCGTGATGAACGTGATGCTGGTGTCGGTGTCGCAGCGCACGTCCGAAATCGGCCTGCTCAAGGCGCTCGGGGCAACCGAGGCGACGGTGCGCAACGCCTTCCTCACGGAAGCGGCGATGCTGTCCGCCGCCGGCGCGCTGGTCGGCTACGCGCTCGGACTGGCCGGCGCGTGGGTCATCCGCGCCCTCTATCCCACCCTGCCTGCGTATCCGCCCGAGTGGGCCGTGATCGCGGCACTCGGCACCGCGCTCGTCACCGGGCTGCTGTTCGGCGCGCTGCCGGCGAAGCGCGCCGCCAAGCTGGACCCGGTGCTGGCGCTGGCCAAGCGATGATCCTGCGCGACGGCGCCTTCCTCGCGCTGCGCGCGATCACCGCGCACCGCATGCGCAGCGGCCTGACGCTGCTCGGCATTGCCGTCGGCATCGCCGCGGTGATCCTGCTGACGTCGATCGGCGAAGGCATCCACCGCTACGTGCTCGCCGAGTTCTCGCAGTTCGGCACGAACATCATCGGCGTCGCGCCGGGACGCGTGAAGACCGGCGGCGCCGCGCCGTCAGGACTGCCGACCGCCGTGCGCCCGCTGACGTTCGACGACGCGCGCGCGCTGCGCAGGCTGCCCGGCGTGGTTGCGATCGGGCCGATCGTCTACGGCAACGCGGAGATCGAGGGCAACGGCCGCACGCGACGCACCACGGTCTACGGCGTCAACGAAGACGCGCTGCAAGTCTTCAACATGACGGTCGCGAGCGGCCAGTACCTGCCCCCCGACGAGTGGGAGAACGCGCGCGCGTTCGTCGTGCTCGGCAACACGCTGAAGCGCGAGCTGTTCGGCGCCGACAACGCGCTCGGCGCGCGCCTGCGCGCCGGTTCGCTGCAGTTCCGCGTCGTGGGCGTGCTGGCGCCCAAGGGCCAGTTCCTGGGGATCGACCTCGACGACACCGCCTTCATCCCGACGTCGCGGGCGATGGAACTGTTCAACAAGGAAGGTCTGGCGGAGATCCACGTGTCCTACGCGGAAGGCGCTTCGTCGAGCGCCGTGGCCAAGACCGTCCGCGCCACGCTGACGGCGCGGCACGGGCGCGAGGACTTCACGATCACGACGCAGGAAGACATGCTGCGCACCCTCGGCAACATCCTCGACATCCTGACGATGGCGGTCGGCGCACTGGGCAGCATCTCGCTGCTCGTCGGCGGCGTGGGCATCGTGACGATCATGACGATCGCGGTCGCCGAGCGCACCAGCGAGGTGGGCCTGATGCTGGCGCTCGGCGCGCGCCGCGGCACGATCCTCGGCCTGTTCCTGGCCGAGGCCGTCGTGCTCGCCGCCTTCGGCGGCGTCTTCGGCATCGTGCTCGGCGTCGGCCTCGCGCAGCTGATCCATCTGGTCGTGCCGGCCCTGCCCGTGCACACGCCGCTGCTGTATGCCGTGCTGGCGATCGTGCTCGCCTCGCTGATAGGTCTCGCGGCGGGCGTGCTGCCCGCGCGCCGGGCATCGCGGCTCGATCCCGTGGAGTCGCTGCGGGCCGAGTAGTTCGCGCTGCGCCGGGCAGCCGGCCCGCTGCGTGAGCGAAGCCGCGACGCGCGCGGCCCGGGATCAGCCCGCGCCGCCCGCCTGGCTGACGATCGCGACCGGCACCGGATTTTCGCTCGACAGGTGAACATCGCGCTGCGGGAACGGAATGACGATCCCCGCCTCCTCGAAGGCGCGATCGATCGAGTGCAGCAGGTCGCTCTTCGTTCGCCGCGAATCGACCTCGGTCGTCATCTCGACCCAGTAGGTCAGCGAGAACGTGATCGCGCTGTCGGCGAATTCTTCGAGGTAGACCTGCGGCGCCGGGTCCTTCAGCACGTTCTGCTGCGCGCCGAGCACGCCGGCCAGGATTTCGGCCACTTTGCGCAGCGGCGATCCATAGGCCACGCCGATGCCGACCGTGTGCCGTGTCTGCGCATTGCTGTAGGTCCAGTTGGTCACGTTGCCTTCGATGAAGCGGCTGTTCGGGATCATCGACTCGATCCCCTCGACGCTCCGGATCGTCGACGCGCGGATCCCGATCTCCGTAACCCGTCCGCGGATCCCGTCCACTTCGATCAGGTCACCGAGCCGAAGCGGGCCTTCGACGAGGAGCATGACCCCGGACACGAGATTCTTCAGCAAGGTCTGAAGGCCGAAGCCTGCGGCGATCGCAAGCGCGCCGCCGAGGAATGCGAACGCAGTCAGCGGGATGCCAGCGCTCAGGAGCGCGATGATCATCAGGATCGCCGCGACGACGAACAGGATCCACTTGCGGGCGAGGGCTGCCGACTGCGGGTTCGTCCGTCCTGCCCGCACCACCTTGCGCTCGACACGTCGCAGCACGAAGCTGATGAGCCAGTAGCCGACCAGGACGATCAGCACGGCTCCGAACGTCTTGCCGACCGTGACGCTCCTCGAGACCGACATCTGCTTGCCGTCCGGAGTCTCGAGCGTGTCGTCGATCGCGAACAGCTCGAAATTCCAGACCTGACGCGCCCCAAGCAGTCCCGCGGCAAGCTGGTCCTTGACGTGGGCCGTGAGAGATACCTCGCGCCGGTCCTCGAAGTCCGCGCGGAAGCGCGCGACGAGCCGCTGCAGGGGCAGACTATTGTCGAGAGCGGCGCGCAGGTCTCGCTGGCGATCCCGCAGCGTCGCGAGCAACTCCCGCGAAGCGCCGACGTCGCTCACGGCGGCGCCGCGCTGCCTGGCTTCCTCGTCCCGCAGCCGGGCCTCGACCGCCGCCAGCCTCTGCTCCAGGAACTGCTTGGTGGCGCGCAGCGCCGCCAGCGACTCCGTCAGCCGGTCGTACGATGTGCGCGCGCGGACGGGATCCTGCAGATTGATGGCCTCGGCCCGCGACTCCCACGCCGCGCGTTCGCTTTCGAGCTGGAGAAGCTGTTCGCGCAGCAGGAACACCCGCTGCGACGCCGTGGCGGCGACCTCGCGGGCCAAGGCCAGTTCGCGGTCCCGTTCGTCGGCAGGCGCCGCTTTGCCTTGCGCTCCCGCGCTGCCCTTCGGCGCCGCGCCGGCGCCGGCCAGGCGCAGTTCCGCCTTCGAGACCGTCTCGGCGGCCGCCGCGGCGGCCCGCGTCGCGCGCTCCAGCTCGAGTTCGGCCGCTCGCTTCCTCTTTTCGATTTCAGCGAGGAGTTTTTCAAGATCCGCCTGCGGCAGGTGGAACTTCAGCCCGACCGCCGCGAGCTTCCGGGTGGACAGGTCTCGCGCGGCAGCAGCCGCCGCCACTTCAGCCTGGCCGCTGCGCAGGCCGAGTTGGAGCAGCACCTGCGTTGCGCCGTCAACCGCGGCGCGCAGCACCGCAACGCCTCGCTCCCACTCCCGGACGGGGAACGACGGCGTGCCGCGTGCGCGGTCCGACGCCTCGACCGCGAGCCGCGCCGCGCTCTGCGACGCCTTGACCTTCGGCGCGTACTTCGCATCCAGTCGCTCGAACAGTG
>JAOUJD010000157.1 GCA_029883565.1 Burkholderiaceae bacterium | reverse complement strand
GCTCTTCATCATCACCGCACCTCTGCTGTCCTACGCGATCAAGATCGATCTCCCGAACGATCCGGCTCCGGCTGCGGAACCTGCTCCGGCCACGGTGAAACTGTCGATCGATGCCGCGGGCGCGATCTACTGGGACGGCGAAGCTGTATCCGACGCCGAACTCGCCACACGCATGGCGACCGCGGCCAAGGCGAAAACGCTGCCCGAAATCCATGTCCGGGCCGACAAGGCGACACGCTACGAGCGCATTGCCTTCGTGCTGTCGTCAGCGCAGCAGGCCGGGCTTGCCAAGGTCGGCTTCGTCACCGAGCCCGCCCGTGCTCCGGCAGCCGGAGGCGGCACGCAGTGATGCGCTGGAAGGCGGTCGTCGCCGGGTGGCTGGCGTTCGGCACGATGGCGCATGCAGCAGTGACCGTGGTGGACGACGAGGGCCATGCGCTCGAACTCGCGCAGCCCGCGCGCCGGGTCGTGAGCCTGGCGCCGCACCTGACCGAGCAGCTGTTCGCCATCGGCGCCGGCGACCTGATCGTGGGCACCACGGAATTCGCCGACTATCCCGCTGCCGCCCGCCAGCTGCCGCGGGTCGCGCGCGCACACAGCGTCGACCTCGAACGCGTCCGCGCAGCGCGTCCTGACTTGATCCTGGTGTGGGGCAGCGGCTTCCCGCCGGCCACGATCGATGCCGTGCGACGCCTGGGCGCGCCGACCTTCGTCAGCGAACCGGCGCATCTTGCGGACATCGCCACCTCGCTCCGCCGGCTCGGCATGCTGACCGGCCGCTCCGGCGAACTGGTGGCGGCCGCTTTCGACGCCAGGCTCGCCGTGCTGCGCGACCGGTACCGGGGCCGTCGCGAGGTGCGCGTCTTCTACCAGGTCTGGGGCGAGCCCCTGATGACGCTCGGCGGCCGGCACGTGGTCAGCGAAGCGATCGCCCTGTGCGGCGGCCGCAATGTCTTTTCCGGCCTCGCGCCGATGGCGCCCCGTGTATCGACGGAAGCCGTGCTCGCGGCCGACCCGGAGGTGATCATCACGGCCGAGCCGGGTGCTCGTCCTTCGACCGCCCTCGACGTGTGGCAACGCTTCGCGGGGATCGCCGCGGTGAAGAACGGCCGCCTCGTCACGCTGGATGCGGATCGCATCAACCGGCACGGCCCGCGCATCCTCGACGAAATCGAGGTGATGTGCGAAGCGATCGACCGCGTCCGCTGACGGCGAACCCGGCTAGGCCGGCGTCCGGACCCGGAAGAAGCGTTCGCCGTCGGCGATCACCGAGCCGATGCGCGTCTGGAACAGCTCGGAAAGGGTGTCGTCCTGCAGCACCTCGTCCGCCGGCCCTGCGTGGTGGGTGCCCCGGCCGCTCAACAGCAGCACGTGAGTGGCGAAACGCGCTGCCGCATTGATGTCGTGCAGCGTGGCGACCAGCGCACGATCCTCGAGTGTCAGCAGCTGGGCAATGACCCAGGCCTGGTGGCGCGGGTCCTGGTGCGCGGTGGGTTCGTCGAGGAGCACCGTCGGCGTCGCCTGGGCGAGCGCGGTCGCGATCGCGACCCGCTGGCGCTCGCCACGCGACAGCCGGCGCACGTCGCGCTCCATCAGGTGGGCGCAATCGAGCGCGGTCAGCAGCTGGCGCGCTACGTGCGCGCCGGCAGCGTCCTCGTCACCGAAGACATAGCGCGCCGTGAGCACGGTGTCGAGAACCGAACTGGAGAACGGATCGATCCAGCGATCGGTGACCAGCGCGCGCACGCGGGCCAGGTCGACCTCGGAGTAGCGCTCGATCGACACGTCGTCGACCCTCACCTCGCCGGCATCCGGCGAGCGGGCGCCGGCCATCACGCGCAGCAGCGTCGACTTGCCCGCGCCGTTCGGGCCGAGCACGGCCCAGCGCTCGCCCGGACAGATCACGAGGTCGAGGCCTTCGACCAGGGTACGGCCGGCCGCCCGCAGCCCGACATCCGCGAGCTTGAGCAACGGAGTGCGGATCGGGTTCATCTGCGCGCGAGCAGCCACAGGAATACCGGGACGCCGATCAGCGCGGTCACGACGCCCACCGGCAGTTGCAGGGGTGCAAAGGCGCTGCGGGCAACCGTGTCGGCGAGCACCACCAGCGTTCCACCCGCGAGGCCGGATGCCGGCAGCAGGACGCGTTGGTCGTTTCCGAACACCATGCGCATCAGGTGCGGGGCGACGAAGCCGACGAAGCCCACCGCGCCGGCGAGCGTCACGGCGGCGCCGGTCGCGAGCGCGGCCACCAGCACCAGCGTGCGGCGCGTGCGCACCACGCGCACGCCCTGCGTGTAGGCCTGCAGGTCCCCCCGCACGAGCAGGTTGAGGGCGGCGGCATGGCGCAGCGCGAGCGCGAACGCGACTCCGATGGCAGCCAGCGCCACCAGCGCGGCGCGAAAGTCGGTGGCGCCGGCCAGATCCCCCAGCAACCAGAACACCATCGTGCGCAGGCGCGCGTCAGGAGCAAGCGCCAGCACCAGGCTGAGCACGGCCGCGGCGAACGACGCGATCATCACCCCGGTCAGCAGCACGCCGGTCGTCGCCTGCTCGGACTCGAGTGCATCGCGGGTGAACAGGGCGCGGCGCGCGAGCGCGAACAGCAGCCCGAGCGTTCCGACCGCGCCGAGCGCGGCGGCCACCTGCACGAGGCCGCCCGGCAGTCCGAGCGCGATGGCCACGAGCGCTCCAACGGCCGCGCCACCCGAGATGCCGAGCACATAGGGGTCCGCAAGCGGGTTGCGCAGGAGTCCCTGCAACAGCGCACCCGCGAGCGCCAGCCCGGCGCCCACCGCGAAGCCGGCGACCGCGCGCGGCGCGCGCAGCTGCCAGATCACGTCGCGCGTCGCGCTGTCGGCATGGCCGGTCAATGTCGCCAGGATCTGCGACGGGGACACCGGCACGCTGCCGACGGCGAGCGCGAGCACGAGACTCGCCGCGCCGGCGATGGCGAGGACGGGCCACGCACGCGCTGTCGCTCTCATTTCACAGCTTCAGTTCCAGGCCGACGAACGCCGTGCGCGGCTGCACGTTGTAGCCGCTCACCGTTTCGTACTTCGCGTCAGTGAGGTTCTCGATCCGCGCCCTTAGCCAGAGCGCGGACGCGAGCCGCCAGCTTCCGACCAGCCGCGCCAAGGTGTAGGCCGCCAACTCGGTCCGCTGGAAGGTGTTGATGTCGAGATCGTCGCGAGGCCCGACGCAGGACAGTTCCAGTCCTGCGCGCCAGGGCCCGGCGGCGTAGGCCACGCCGGCATTGATCACGTAGGGAGCCCGGCGCAGCAGGCGTTCACCGGTATCCGCGTTGATCGCGTGCACGATGCTGGCGTTGCCGCTCCACTCCCAGTAGCCGACGCGACCGCTCGCTGCGAACTCCATCCCGGTAGACCGGGCGCGATCGACGTTTTCGGCGCGCAGCGTGGCCGGGTCATAGACGATCAGGTCCCGCGTATCGGTGCGGAACGCCGTTGCGCGCATCGTGATGGCCCCCGACACGTAATGCAGGCCCAGCTCGCCGCTGCTGGACTTCTCCGGGTCGAGCGAGGGGTTGCCGAAGAACGGGTAGTACAGATCGCTGAAGCTCGGCGCGCGGAATGCGTTCGACACCTGCGCAATGGCGCGCCAGTGCGGGGTCAGCTTGTAGCCGTAGGAGACCAGGCCGGTGGTGGCCGAACCCACATCCGAATACCGGTCGTGCCGCAGGTTCAGCTGGACAAGCTGGTGCTCGGTGCTGCCATTGAGTCCGGTCCAGACGCTCGTCACGTCACGCGAGAACTCCGTCATGGCATTGCCGAAATCCGGGTCGAACGCCGTCGACGCCCCGCGCTGATTGAGGTACTCGACACCAAGCTGGGCCTTCACGCGCTCCGAGACCGTCAGTTCGTTGCTCCAGCTCGCCTGCCGGTTGCTCGACTCGAATTCGCCGTTGTTGAAGGAGAACGGATCGCTTGACTGGTTGCGGCTGCGATCCCGCATCTCGCCCAGCTGCAACTGCGACTCCCACGTGGAAGTCAGCGGACTGCGCACGCGCGCGTTCCATGCACTGATGCTGGAGCGCTCCTGTTGCGTGGCCGCTGGACCATCCGCGGTGCTGTCGAAATCTGTGGTGTTGGTGCTGGACCACGCGCTGCCCGAGACCACGGTTCCGCCGGCGGTCCGGTACGTCGCGCCGATCGAGCCGGACGTGCTGCGGTTGCCGTCCAGATCCGGATTGGCGCCCGGGGAAAAGGGACCTGGAATCACGCTCGCAGCGTCTATCGCCGAGAACTGCTCGCTGCGCCGCGCGCTGGCGGCACCGCCCACGCGGACGCCGCCGAGATCGACTGACGCGGCCGCCGCCCCGTTCACGTTCCTTCCCTGGCCGCCTTCGACCGCGAGGGTCACCCCGGGCGCTGCGCCGCCGCGCGTGAACACCTGGACCACGCCGCCGATCGCCGCCGAACCGTACAGGCTGGACAGGTTGCCGCGCGAGATTTCGATGCGATCGACCGTGTCGAGCGAAATTCCGCCGAGCGTCGCGGCGCCTCCTACCGCCGCATTCAGCGGAACGCCGTCAACGAGGACCAGCACCTGGCTCGAATTTGCGCCGCGCAGGAACAACGATGCGGCGCTGCCTGGTCCGCCGCTCTGCGCGAACTGCACGCCCGCCTCGCGCGCCAGCGCAGCCGTCAGATCGGTCAGCTGCCACCGTTCGATCTCCGCCCGCGTGATGAGCGTGGTCGAAGGCAGGGCGTCGTCGAGCGACTGCGGGATGCGCGATGGCGTAATGACCGCCGTCGGCAGGCGCGTTTCGGTGGTCTGGGCGTGCACGGCGGAAAGCGCAAGCTGCGCCCCTACGCCGAGCGCGGCCCATGCAGTGACTTTCATGTTGCTCCCTCGCGTTCCGACCCGCCGCCGGAGTTGTTCACGTCATCGAGACGGACTCGGGGGAAAGAGCGGCCGCGCAAGCGACCGGCCTGCCTTCACCCCGAGGCGCGTCCTGGTCGCGTACGGCCGGTCTCCGGGCTGCAGGCTTCGGGCCGCGCCTTCCCGCGGCGCCGGGCGGCGTCACAGTGGCTGGTGCGGGACGTGCCGCTTGCGCGGCGCCTGCTTACCGTTGCGGGGGCAGCACAGGTTGGAGCGGTGGCCTGCTCTTCCTGTTTCCCGTTTCACCGAAGCAGCGCGTGCTTCGACACCGTAAGCCGTCGAAGTGTAGCGGACCGCGGTGCGCCTCAGCACTACCCCCGGAGAGGCAGAACCCGGTGCTACCATCGTCCGATGCTCGATGACCTCGACACCCTCGCGCACAAGGTGGCGGAGCTGGCGCAACTGGCGCAGGCCCTGCGCACCGAGAATCAGCAGCTGCGCGCGCAACTGACAGCCGCGTCGGCCGAGCTCGAAGCGCTGCGCAGCCGCGTCGACCAGGCGACCGAGCGCCTTGATGCCGTGCTCGACCGGCTGCCCGCGCCAACCCCACCCGCCAACACCGGCCCGTCATGGAACACGTGACCCTCTCGATCCTCGGCCGTGAGTACCGGCTCGCGTGCGCCCCGGAGGAAAAGGCCGCGCTGCTGCATTGCGCCCAGTACGTCGAGGGCAAGATGCGCGCCATCAAGGACGCCGGCAAGGTGATGGGCGCGGACCGCATCGCGGTGATGGCGGCGCTGCAGATCGCGCACGAACTGTTCACCTGCAAGGACGGCACCGGCATCGAAGTCGGCGAGTTGCGGCGGCGCCTGCGCGACCTGCTGCAGACCTGCGACGACGCGCTGCTCCCCCAGGAAAAACTGTTCTGAAATGCGCCCCGCGCCGTGCCGCGCGGGCTAGAATGAACGCAGATTGGTTGCCACCCGCAGCATGGTGGCGACGCAAGAAATTCCCTGCGGTGTCCGCGCAAAGGCCTTTCGTTCCTTGAACCGATGCGCTTTGCGCAAGGTTGCTGGACTCGCGTCGCGGTGCGATCGGCACGCGTCTGCTGAACCTAAACGACGTGGACAGCGACCACCCTGAACCGATGGTTCAGGACATCAGGCCGGGCGGCACAGGCGGGGAACCTTTACACGGGCGGAGTGCATCGCGGGCACTCCGCCTTCCTCGTCCGGCGCCCGGTCGGGATGCGTAAACTCCGGACACCATGCACTGGCTGATGAAGTCCGAACCGGACGAGTGCTCGATCGACGATGCGCTCGCCGCGCCGAACGCCACGGTGCCGTGGACCGGGGTGCGCAACTACCAGGCGCGCAACTTCATGCGCGATGCGATGAGCATCGGCGACGGCGTACTCTTCTATCATTCGTCGTGCGCCGAACCGGGCATCGCCGGACTCGCCGAGGTGGCGAGCGCGAGCTACCCGGATCCCACCCAGTTCGACCGCAAGAGCAAGTATTTCGACCCGGCCGCCAAGACGGACGCCCCGCGCTGGATCCTGGTCGACGTGCACGCCCTGCGGCGGACCCGGCTGGTGTCGATCGCCGAGCTGCGGGAGCACAAGGCTCTGGCCGACATGGCGGTACTGCGCCGCGGCAACCGGTTGTCCATCACGCCGGTGACGCCGGCCGAATGGCGCTACATCACGACGCGCCTGCTGAAGGATTGAAATGGAATGGACCTTCGTCGCCGCATTGCTGGTGCTCGGCGCCGCCACCGGCTTCGTCGCCGGCCTGCTGGGCATCGGTGGCGGCATGCTGCTGGTACCGTTCCTGACGCTGCTCTTCACCATCCGCGGCTTCCCGGAGCAGCACCTGGTGCACATGGCCATCGCCACGTCGCTGGCGACGATCCTCTTCACTTCCGTGTCGTCCGTCCGGGCCCATCACAAGCGCGGCGCCGTGCTGTGGCCGGTCGTCAAGGTGCTGGCGCCCGGCATCCTGCTGGGTTCCCTGATCGGCGCGCAGATCGCGGGCCGACTGCCGACGGTGTTCATCGCCCTGTTCTTCGCCGTGTTCGTCGGCTTTTCC
>JAOUJD010000156.1 GCA_029883565.1 Burkholderiaceae bacterium | reverse complement strand
GTCCCCGTGCGGAGCCGTCATCCTGGCGCCCTCCATCGCGTAGGCGACCTTCAGCGGATCGGTCGAGCCGGTCCGCTTCATCGCGTCCGCGAGCAGCGTGAGCGACGTGTACGTCGCCATGGCGTACCACTCCTCGTTGAAGCGCTTCTTGAACTCGAGGTACATCTGCTCGGCCGGGTAGCCGGTGATGTTCGGGTGCCAGTACGACACCTGCCGCATGCGGTTCTCGCCCGCCGGCCCGACCGCCGTCGGCGTTCCGATGACGCCCGCGTAGTACGTGTAGAAGTTGGCGTTGAGCCCGGCGTCGCGCGCGGCGCGCAGCAGCAGCGCCAGGTCGGGGCCCCAGTTGCCCGTGATCACGGTGTCGGCGTTCGCGGCCCGCATCTTCGCGATGTAGGGAGCGAAGTCGCGCACCTGGCCGAGCGGATGCAGGTCGTCGCCGACGATCTTCACGTCCGGCCGCTTGGCGGCGAGCAGTTCCTTGGCGACGCGGGATACCTGGTGGCCGTGCGAGTAGTTCTGGTTGATCAGGAAGACGTTCTTCACCTCCGGACGGCCCTTGATGTAGGTCGTCAGGGCTTCCATCTTCATGTCCGTGTTCGCGTCGAAGCGGAAGTGCCAGAAGCTGCACCTGGAGTTGGTGAGGTCCGGGTCGACCGCCGCGTAGTTCAGGAACACGATCGCCTGGCCCGGGTTGCGCTCGTTGTGCTTCTCGATGGCATCGCTCAGCGCCAGCGCCGACCCCGAGCCCTGCCCCTGCACCACGTAGCGGATGCCCTGGTCGATCACCTGCTTCAGCACCGTCAACGTTTCCTGCGGCGAGGCCTTGTTGTCGAAGGAGGCCATTTCGAATTTCACGCCCGGTCCGGCCAGCTGGCGGGCATTGACGGCATCGACCGTGAACTGGAAATGCTTCAGCAGGTTGGCGCCGACTCCGGCGAACGGCCCGGACAGCGGATCGACATAGGCGATCTTGACGGTCTGTGCGGCCGGGGCCGCCGCCTTCGGGCCAGCGCCCTTGACCTGCGCCGGCGCGCCGGTGGCGATGGCCCCTCCGGCAATGCCGAGGACCAGCAGATTGAGCAAGCGAACGGCAGTGCGGCGTTTCATCGTTGTCGTCTCCTGTTTTCTCGCTTCGTCGGGCGAATCGGGACAGCCGGCTTCACTTCATTGAAGGGTCGTACCTGGACCGAGGCGCGATCGCCGCGCACCTAGGCCGTCGGCAGCCGGTAGTCCTTGAACTGTTCGCGCAGCCTGGTCTTCAGCATCTTCCCGGTGGCTCCGAGCGGGATGGCGTCCACGAACACGACGTCGTCGGGCACTTGCCACTTGGCCACCTTGCCCTCGTAGTGCGCCAGCAACTGCTCGCGCGTCACCTCGGCGTTGGGCTTCTTCATCACGACGAGCAGGGGGCGCTCGTCCCACTTCGGGTGGCGCGCCGCGATGCAGGCGGCCATCGCCACGGCCGGATGGGCCACGGCGATGTTCTCGATCTCGATGGAGCTGATCCACTCGCCGCCCGACTTGATCACGTCCTTGCTGCGGTCCGTGATGTGCATGTAGCCGTCGGCGTCGATCGTGGCGACGTCGCCGGTCGGGAACCAGTCCCGGCCCGCGGCATCGGTCTTCAGCGGATCGCCGCCCTCGCCCTTGAAGTATTCGCGCAGGACCCAGGGGCCGCGGACCAGCAGGTCTCCGAACGCCTTGCCGTCCCACGGCAGGTCCTGGCCGTCGTCGCCGACGATCTTCATGTCGACGCCATAGAGCACCCGCCCCTGCTTGGTCTGCAGGCGGAGCTTTTCCTCCGCGGACTGCCCCAGGTGCTTGCTCTTGAACGTGCACGCCGTGCCCAGCGGGCTCATCTCGGTCATTCCCCACGCATGCAGCACGTGAACGCCGTACTTCTCCTCGAACAGCCGGATCATGGCCGGCGGACAGGCCGAGCCGCCGATCACGGTGCGGTTCATCGTGGAGAAGCGCAGGTTGCTGGCTTCCGTATGCGCCAGCAGCCCCTGCCACACGGTGGGCACGCCGGCCGAGCAGGTCACCTTCTCCGCTTCGAACAGTTCGTACAGCGACTTCCCGTCGAGGTGCGGTCCCGGAAGCACGAGCTTGCAGCCGACCATCGGCGCGACGTACGGCAATCCCCAGGCGTTGACGTGGAACATCGGCACGACCGGGAGGATGACGTCGCGCGCCGACACGTTCAGGGCATCGGGCAGCGCCGCGGCCAGGGAGTGCAGCACCGTCGACCGGTGGCTGTACAGCACGCCCTTGGGGTGGCCGGTCGTGCCCGACGTGTAGCACATGGACGACGCCGTGTTCTCGTCGAACTCCGGCCAGACGAAGCTGTCGGAGCCACTGGCGAGCAGCTCCTCGTAGCAGAGCAGGTCCGGGATCTTGCTCGCGGCCGGCATATGGGCCCGGTCGGACATCAACACCCAGTGCCGCACGGTCGGGCAGTGCGCGGCGATGGCCTCGACCAGGGGCAGGAAGGTCAGGTCGAAGCACAAGGCCCTGTCTTCGGCATGGTTGACGATCCAGGCGATCTGCTCCGGGTGCAGTCGAGGATTGATCGTGTGCAGCACCCGCCCCGCTCCGGAGACGGCGAAATACAGTTCCAGGTGCCGGTAGCCGTTCCATGCGATGGTCGCGACGCGGTCGCCCGCCCCGATCCCGCTGCGCCCCAGCGCGTCGGCCAACTGGCGGGAACGCCGGTTCAGTTCACGGTACGTCGTGCGGTGGATGTCTCCTTCGACGCGCCGCGAGACCACCTCGGCGTCGCCGTGATGCCGATCCGCGTGTTCGATCAGCGATGCGATCGTCAACGGCATCTGCATCATCAGGCCGTGCAGCATGATTCCTGTCTCCCGGTGAGATATTGCGCGCGTTGGTGGGGTGGAACCGCGCGGCTTCGACCCAACATGCTCCCGAGTCGCCGACACGCCGTCAAGCCGCGTGTTGCGCCAACCCCGCCGATGTGCGCCCCTCGCGCCCCTTAGAATGCGTCGACTTCCGGAGAGCCTGTTGGACGCCCCCGTCACCCTGCCCCTCGACCCCACCGCAACCGCCGCCAGCGCCGCTCCGGTGGACCTCGGCCTGCAGTTCGACAACTCGTTTGCGCGGCTTTCCGGCCAGTTCTACACGCGGCTCGCGCCCACTCCCCTGCCGCGACCGTACCTGGTGGCCGCATCGACCGCGGCAGCCGACCTGCTCGGCCTGGCGCCGCAGGCGCTGCGATCGGACGAGGCGGTCGAGGTCCTGACCGGAAACCGGCCGATCGTCGGCAGCGAACCCCTGGCCGCGGTCTATTCCGGCCACCAGTTCGGCGTCTACGTGCCGCGCCTGGGCGACGGCCGCGCGATCCTGCTCGGGGAAGCGGTCGGACGCGATGGACAGCGCTGGGAACTTCAGCTGAAGGGCGCCGGCAAGACGCCGTATTCGCGCATGGGCGATGGCCGGGCGGTGCTGCGCTCGTCCATCCGCGAGTTCCTGTGCTCCGAGGCGATGCATCACCTTGGCGTCCCGACCACGCGCTCGCTCGCCGTCGTGGGCTCGGACACGCCCGTGTTCCGCGAAACGGTCGAGACCGCCGCTGTTGCCACCCGCATGTCGCCCAGCTTCGTGCGCTTCGGCTCGTTCGAGTACTTCTACTGGACCAAGCAGCACGATGCGCTGCAGCAACTGGCCGACTACGTGATCGACCGGTTCTACCCGGAGAGCCGCGAGGCCCCGCAACCCTACCTGCACTTCCTCGAGGTGGTGGCGCGCCGCACCGCGCGCCTGTTCGCACAGTGGCAGGGCGTCGGGTTCTGTCATGGGGTGCTGAACACGGACAACATGTCGATCCTGGGCCTGACCATCGACTACGGCCCCTTCGGCTTCATGGATGCGTTCGACGCCGGCTACGTCTGCAACCACAGCGATTCCCACGGACGCTACGCCTACAACATGCAGCCGCAGATCGCGCACTGGAACCTGTACGCGCTCGGACAGGCCCTGGTGCCGCTGACGGACGACATCGACGCGACCAAGGGGGCGATCGACACCTTCGTCGGCGAATACTCGAGCGCCATCGACGGCGTGTTCCGCGCCAAGCTGGGCCTCGCGACGCAGCAGGCGGGCGACGAGGCACTGGTCAACCGGCTGATCGACCTGCTGAGCGCCAACCGGACGGACTGGACGCGCTTCTGGCGGCGCCTGTCGCAACTGCGCGTCGACGCGACGGCGCCCGACGACGACGCCGCCGTGCGCGATCTCGTGATCGACCGCGCGGCGTTCGACGCGTGGGCTGGCGACTACCGCACCCGACTGCGGGCCGAAGGCAGCGACGACGCGGAACGGCGGGCCCGAATGGAGCGCGTCAACCCCAAGTACGTGCTGCGCAATCACCTCGCCGAGGTCGCCATCCGCAGCGCGCGGGGAGACGACGGCGTGCGGGATTTCGGTGAAGTCGAGCGCCTGCTGAAAGTTCTCGAGCGCCCGTACGACGAACAGCCCGAGTTCGAGGCGTACGCCGCGGAGCCGCCGGACTGGGCGCGCGGGCTCGAACTCTCGTGCTCGTCGTGAAGGAGACCGACATGGACAAGGTGAAGAAACCCGACGCCGAGTGGCGGCGGGAACTGTCGCCGGAGGAATACGCGGTGACCCGCAAGAAGGGCACCGAGCGCGCCTTCAGCGGACGCTACTGGGACCACCACGAGGAAGGCATCTACCGCTGCGTGTGCTGCGGCACGGCGCTCTTCGCCTCGGACACCAAGTTCGACTCCGGCTGCGGCTGGCCCAGCTACTTCGAGGCGATCGATCCCGCGAACGTGCGCGAGGAACGCGACACCAGCCACGGCATGACCCGCACCGAGATCCTCTGTAATGTGTGCGACGCGCACCTGGGGCACGTGTTCCCGGACGGCCCCCCTCCCACGGGCCTGCGCTACTGCATCAATTCCGCGTCGCTCAAGTTCGAGCCCGCCAGCAAAGGCGCCTGATGAAGCTGCTGTTCGACCTGTTCCCGGTCATCCTGTTCTTCGCGACATTCAAGCTCGCATCGTCGTTCCCTGCCCAGTCGCTGGCGCTGGCCACGAGCGTGCTGGGCGGCGTCATCGGCGACGGCCGCGTGCCGCCCGACCAGGCGCCGATCCTGCTCGCGACCGCCACTGCGATCGTCGCAACGCTCGCGCAGGTCGGCTGGGTGCTGGCCCGCGGACGGCGGGTCGAGCCGATGCTATGGATCAGCCTTGCCGTGATCGTCATCTTCGGCGGAGCGACCATCTGGTTCCACGACGAGACCTTCATCAAGTGGAAGCCGACGATCCTGTACTGGCTGTTCGCCGCGGCCCTGCTCGCAGGCCGGGTGGTGTGGCGCAAGAACCTGGTGAAGACGCTGCTCGCCGAGCAGATCGACGTTCCGGACCTGGTGTGGGACCGACTGATGGCCGCCTGGGTCGCGTTCTTCGCCGCCATGGGCGTGGTGAACCTGGCCGTGGCCTTTTCGGTCTCGACCGAGGTCTGGGTGAATTTCAAGCTGTTCGGGCTGTTCGGGCTGACGCTCGCCTTCATGCTCGGGCTTGGCATCTACCTGTCGCGCCACATGAAGGAGGAAGCGACCGATGCCTGAGGGCACTGTCGAGCGGATGCGCAGCCGCCTGGCCGTGCTTGCCCCGATCGAAGTCGAGATCGAGGACGACAGCGCCCGCCACGCGGGTCATGCAGGCGCCGCAAGTGGCGGCGGGCACTACAACCTTCGGATGATCAGCCCGGAATTCGCGGGAAAATCAAGGGTTTCGCGCCATCGGCTGGTGTATGATGCGCTGGCCGATCTGATGCAGCGCGAGATCCATGCGCTTGCCATGGTCCTCCTGGCCCCCGGTGAAAACGAGCGCCGCGCCGGAGCGCCGCACCCCGACCACACTCCTGGACACTGAATAGAACATGCACCGTACCGCCCTCTTTGCGACCCTGGCCCTCGCCAGCGGCCTGGCCTTGGCGCAGAACGTCGCCGTCGTGAACAACAAACCGATCCCGAAGGCGCGCGAGGACGCATGGGTCAAGGAACTGACCAAGCAGGGGCAGGCCGATACGCCCGAACTGCGCAAGATGGTCAAGGAACGACTGATCCAGAACGAAGTCCTGCTGCAGGAAGCGAACAAGCGCGGCATCGCGGACAAGCCTGACGTCAAGTTCATGATCGACGTGCAGCGCCAGAACACGCTGATCCAGTCGCTGCTGCGCGACGAGATGGAGAAGAAGCCCATCACCGACGCCGAGATCAAGGCGGCCTACGAGCAGCAGAAGGCCAAGGTCGGCGGCAAGGAATACCACGCGCGCCACATCCTGGTGGAGAAGGAAGACGAGGCCAAGGCCATCGTCGACCAGCTGAAGAAGGGCGGCAAGTTCGAGGAACTGGCCAAGAAGTCGAAGGACACCGGTTCGGCGGCCAAGGGGGGCGACCTCGACTGGGCGGCTCCGGACTCCTTCGTCAAGCCGTTCTCCGACGCCATGACCAAGCTGAACAAGGGGCAGTTCACAGAGACCCCGGTGCAGACCCAGTTCGGCTGGCACGTCATCCGGCTCGACGACGTGCGCGATACGCAGTTCCCCCCGCTCGATCAGGTCGCGCCGCAGATCCGCGAGGGACTGCAGCAGCAACGCGTGCAGGCGTTCGTCGAGGGCCTGCGCAAGAGCGCGAAGATCCAGTAGCGGCCGGGCCTTCCCGCGTGATGAAAAGGGCGCTGCGGCGCCCTTTTCCTTTGGTGCCCTCGCCCCGCTCGCGACGGGCACGATGCCCTTCCTGGCGACTGCGGCAGCCGCAAGAGTTGACCTAGGCCGTTGCTTTCCACCGGCCACGCCGTACGCTTCACGGTTTCGGGGACGAGAGCACCCGGCCGCGCGCCGGCGATACGGTGCTCGCACAACAGGGAGACACGCATGTCCGAAAAC